>NZ_JBLUOI010000106.1:12054-13544 GCF_048059995.1 Metabacillus sp. YM-086
TTATGAACGACAGTTTCCTCTTTTTTTGGTAGCGTTTTGTCGGTCATCTCCTTTATGAACGACAGTTTCCTCTTTTTTTGGTAGCGTTTTGTCGGTCATCTCCTTTATGAACGACAGTTTCCTCTTTTTTGGATTGTGGTTTGTCGTTCATCATCTTATGAAAACCAATTTCCCCAATTTTAACTCTCACCTTGGTCTTCATCTCCCACATGAAGACCATCTCACCCTTATTCCAGCACTACCTTGGTCTTCATCTCCCACATGAAGACCATCTCACCCTTATTCCAACACCACCTTGGTCTTCATCTTCCTTATGATGACCATCTCATCCTTATTCCAACACCACCTTGGTCTTCATCTTCCTCATAAAGACCACCTCCCCCCATTTCCACCACCACTTTTATCTTCACCCAACTTAAGAAGACCCTCCACCACCACTCTGGTCTTCATCTGCTAAAAAACAACTACTTCCCTTCCTCCCATTAAACAAAAAAACGCCCAGGCCACCACAAGGCCTGAGCATTCCCTCAAAATCTAATTACTGTTCCTCATCCGAATCACTCGTCACCACCGACGAACCACCACTCAAAAACGCATCCAACGCCGCCTTATTCTCTTCCATATCAATTTCCAATACAGAACCTGCGTGAGAGTAACTAGTCGTTGTATACGAGCCTTCAACCGGAATTGTCATTGTCTCAATGTCCTCAGGTGTGTTTAAAACAAAGTCTTTTAAAATCCCAATCACTTCAGCACCATCAACATTTGTTTCAATATATGGCTGTACCGTTCCAATTAATTTAGGAAGCTTCGTAACACCATTTACACTAATTAATTCGTCTTTTAAAGCATTAATTACTTTCTGTTGACGTTCAACTCGTCCAAAATCACCTTTTGCATCCGCGCGGTATCTTGCATAACCAAGCAGCTCTGCACCATCAAGCATTTGCACACCGGGCTCTAAGCTTACACCAATGTTTTTGGACATGCTTTGTTCAACGTCCATTTCGATGCCTTCAGGTGCAAGTGTATCAACAACCTGCTGGAAGCCTTTGAAGTCAACAAGTGCATAATAATGAAGATCGATTCCAAAGTTTTCTTGAATTGTTTTCCTTAATAATTCAGGGCCACCTAAGAAGTAAGCTGTGTTTACTTTATAGTTTTTGTAATCCGGTATTTCAACATACGTATCACGCATGATCGATACAAGCTTGGCTGTTCCTTCTTTTGTATCATATTGCGCAATCATGATTGTATCAGTACGCGACTTTTCTTCCCCTCGAGAATCAATCCCGAGTAACAGAACATTGATTTTTCCTAACTTATCGACTGCTGCTCCGTCAAAGTCAGTAGCAGCATTTTTATCAAAGCCCTCACCTGCTGCCTGCAGGCCAGTGTAATATTGATAAAAAATATAACCAGCAAAACCAAGTATAAGAACTAGAAGGAAGAAAAACCCTCTAACAAATTTCTTTTTCTTTTTTTTCTTT
>NZ_JBLUOI010000107.1:0-7708 GCF_048059995.1 Metabacillus sp. YM-086
GTCAATTTCTACTCGCAAAGGTTTTTTATTAGTTTTATCAAGATTAACTTTACCCTATGTTATAATCTTAAACTTAGGAATAGAGAAGGTGGCAATCAGTTCTCCTATCACACATGGTGAAATATTAAAGGGGCAGTAAGAATGTACTATTCAGATAGTGAAATGGAACATGTATTATTTACTTCACCTTTTTATAGAAAAAGCATATTTCCCTAGACTTTATAGGTAAGAAAGTTACATGGTTACTTGTAGTACGAATTTCTACAAAAGAGTTATTATTTGTTGAGAGAGAAGGAACAGAAGCCTTAGAAGACTTGTTTGAAGAAAAGACATATTAGTAGAAATTCAGTTATATAACTATTATTTAACCCTGATTAGCTGTCGCTTTTCAGGGTTCTTATTTATAGACCTAGTGACGAATGAATTAATGGTTAAAAACAGGATACAACTATCTTTTGTTATCCATGCATGATATCAAGTAATCTTTACCAAAACAGATGCATGATGCCAAAGGCTTTAAATTTCATTAGGTAATCACTAAATTAAACGATCCAGTTAGTATAGAAAAGACAATTGGGAATGATGCTGCGTTTAATGTGGCTGAATTCTCTGGTTATAATGATTTACTTCGTGCAATATATGGATTTGATCCTGTAACGGGATCACAGCTGAGTAAAGATGAACGATTGAATTACACAATGCTACTATATATGAGGTATGGTTTATTAAAAGTTTCGCCCGAGAAAGTAGAAAAAAGGAAAATGAAGAATTAAATTTTTTTGATAAATCTTTGAATAGTTTTAAAGAGATAGGTCAAGATGTCTGGAACGGTCTCAAAACTAGAGCCGATAAAATGTTTGATTCTCCATATGACTTTACTAATTATCTTACACTGGGTGGGCTAGATGGAGCGAAAGTCACTTGGGAAGGGGCAAAACTTCGTTACAATAAATCTACTGACTCTTTCTATGATTTTTTAAACTATTTAACTTTTGGTTCTGCAGATATAATCAATGGTACATTCAATCCTGAGGATCTCCTTTCAAAGGAGCACTGGTTGAATAGTTTAAGCGTGATAACATTAGGTGTCGGAGGAGCATCTTCAGTTTTGCTGAAAAATAGACCGAATATTAATGGTTCTATTGAAGGAAAGCGAAAGGGGAATGAAGAGGGTGTAGAGGGTACGGTTAAACTTAATGACCCATATAACGGTGTAAAACAAGCATCTGATTATTTAAAATCACAAGGAGTACCACGTCAATTCAGAAAGACTACATTAGAATCGTTTGAAATAGGTACAATTAAGCTCGATGTTGCTGGTACAAATACTTATGGTTTAAGATTTTATGATGACATTAATGCTAGTGCAAAAGGGAGATATTTATTTGAAACATTTTCGCCACAAGTGAATAGAAGTAATTTAGCTCTTCCACCAGATTGGAACAGAATGACAGGTATTCAACAATGTCAAGTTAAACCACACACAATTATAATTAAAGGAAAAGCTGGCCCGCAGTTTCAAATGGGTAATCAATATATTGGAGAAGTAGAACAATGGTATATAACGAACCTAGACGACTTAATAAAACCTTAAACTTTATCAAGGAAGCTGAAAAAGTAAAAATAAAGTTAGAGTGTGAAATTAAAGCTCACAAATTAGGGCAAGGTAAAGATGGGACAATAAGTCAACTTGAAAGTTTCTATAAAGATATAGAAATAATGATTGAATCTAAAAGTCATATCCCATCATATCCAAGGGTTATTACCGATACTTGGGATTTTAATAGCGAACTTGGAGTTCAATTATTAGATTTATATGAGTTATATAAGAAGCTGGGATAACTAACTTCGAATGTAACTTAATATTATGAAATGATATAAGAGATCTCTTGTGGTAGAAAGTTCAAAAGTTTTTAAGGAAGTAAGAGTATTTAAGTTTAACCAATGAATTTAAAATGTATTAAACTGAATTTTGGGTTTGAAGATAGGAATAGTAATGAATTACTTTATATAGCTAACTATAAAGCACTTGATTGTCTTTTAGGCAACAGGTGTTTTTTAGTAGGAATTTAAACTTTGAACGACATTGAACAATGTTTTATGAAATTCATAGCTCTTGAAGGTAGGTCCGTCATGGAGAACCGTTTTAGCTCTATGGAAACTGAACCAGAAAGAGTATCGCAAAATGGCATAATTTGCATAATTAGAAGACTTGTGATGTTTATTGCATGATGAAGCATAAAACAGCCTATAATTGCCGATAGTGCAAGAAAAAGAAGTAGTTTAATAGGATGGTTAAATGACTGACTTTTTTCATTTTTAGCTTATAAGATTACAACATAAGTTGCGGGTAATGTTAAACAAGTAATTTCTGAAAGGATAAGGTTAAAATATCTGGTTGGAAGTATCCTCCAAATGATGAGTTGTATTTAAACTATAAGGATGTATTTGATAATCCTAAATACTATAATTAAGAAACAGGTATATTAATAAATACTAATCATAACATTATGAGCTTTTAGAACTTGTTAGAGATAAAGAAAACAAAGTAGATGTATTTATAGATAAATATAAATCAGCATGGGTTTTATATATTCTTTCAAAAAGTAGTTGAAGTATGAACATGTGATTCAATGTTCAAAAAAAGATTAAGATTGCAACATCATTAAATAGTATTAAAGAGATATTTGAAAAATTTTCTGATGGACTTTAAAATCTCTTAGACGAAATGAAAGGATTGGAAATTTATTTCTATTGTCTTAAATATAAACAGATATATATAACCAATGGAGGTAGAAAGAATGGAAACAATACATCGTGGAGATAGCTTTACAATTATTGAGAAAGATGGAAAATATCAAATCTTTTGGGTACAGGAACCATATAATGAGCCAGTTTTTTATTCTATTTCTAAATGCAATATGGAAAAAGCGTTTAAATCAGATCAAGACGCTTATGAAGTAATGATTTACGCTGAAACAGGTCAGTGGCCTTCAGATGTGGAGGAAGAGACAAGAAATAAATAAGGCTTTTGTACAAAAATCTCAGAATTACTATTAAAAGTTCCAGAAAACTAGGAATTATTTCAAAGTCTGAACTGGATGAACTGTTGCCTTTAGCTAAGCAAGCGCTCCAGGAATCAGATGATTAATTTAATGATTATTTAGTAAAAATAAACATTGAAAATTCACTTTGTTAATAACCTAAATCGAATAAGTATACAAGAAACACTGAAACTATTCCACTCTCAACCTCTTACAAATTTTAAGTACTAATAGGGAGATAAAGAATGATTGATAAATTAACCGGTGCCATCATATTAGATAATGAAAATATAGTTTTAAACTCAGAGATGACTCCTGTAACTTTTATGAGTACTTCATTGTACAAGGGAGGAATGGTTGATAATAAATACTTTTTAAAAGATACAGAAGAAATAAATGGGAAAAGCTTTTCACTAACATTATTCTTTAATAATGAAAAGCTTAAAGAGGTACATTTATCAGAAGTAATAAATGGACTATCTTGAATAATTGGACAGACGATGAAGAGTTTGCAAAGAAAAAAAGTCATAACCGGTGGTTGTTAACTGTTTTAGGAAAAGAATCTTATCGTTGTTCTTGGGGGAATGTAGAATCTGTATTTGACAAAAAAGGTTGTGTTAGTTCAATTATTCTAAGGTATTATTAATTTCTAAAACCTTGAAAGGTGTTGATTTGCCAAGCTTCTTTCAAAATTTATATGCGAACTTATTAATCTACAAATATATTAGAGTACTTCGATATAAGTTCTATTCCGCTTTTAAAAAATAGCGATTTAACTAAGGAGAAATTCTATGAAGTTAAATTTCTTTATTAGCATTATTGGAAAAACAATTGATGAAATAAAAGAGTGTAAAAAAATGGGTAACATCGCTGCTACAAAAACAGAGAAGTCTAAATACCTAGCATTACTTATAATGAACATCCTGTTTTTACTTGTCTATTTAATTCCTATCATCTATTCCTTTGTCATGATTGTAGGAGCTTTTATCTATGGACCAATAGTGTTATTGGGGCTAATAATGTGCTGTCCATTTATTCTATTTGTACTTCTTATAAAAGTAAAATCGTACCCCGAAATGAAAAAGAACTTTCTGAGAGTTCACAATAAGAGTTAGTAAAATATTGTTTTTTTCTATAACGGGATTTTTTTTGAAGATAAATAATGGTGTGATATGCATAATATCCTTGATCAGTCCTGACCTAGATTTAGACAAAACAAATGCGAGAAACATACATTAGTGATCATTCTTCTAATTAATTTGAACAGTATCTGGCAATACAGATAATAAAACGTACACAACTTATTGATAAATTTAGGGATTAGATAATAGGAAAGATGTTCCGGGACAATGAACCTGTCCCCATGTCCCGTTTTTAAAAATTTCAAAATGTTGATACTTAATTGTTAACGCTTACATATACTTTCCTTGAAGTGATTTTTTCCATTATTAAAAGTGGGAGGGGAAAGAAATGCATGCTGTTTGGTTAGCTGTAATTGGGACAGTTGTATTCTGGTTAGGTTATCGTTATTATTCTAAGTTTGTTGCAGAAAAAATTTACCGCCTTGATCCTAACTATGTTACACCTGCACATGAATTTCAGGATGGAGTTGATTTTGTTCCAACGAAGAAATCTGTTTTATGGGGCCATCATTTTACTTCTGTTGCTGGTGCAGCACCAATTGTAGGTCCTGCGATCGCAGTTTATTGGGGCTGGCTTCCTGCACTGCTTTGGGTGTTATTAGGAACTGTTTTTGCTGCAGGTGTTCATGATTTTGGAACACTAGTATTATCTGTGCGTAACAAAGGGCAGTCAGTTGGAACACTAGCAAACAAGTTAATTGGGAAAAAAGCAAAGTTATTATTCCTGTTTATTATTCTCATTTTAGTACTCATGGTAAATGCCGTTTTTGCCTGGGTTATATCAAATCTTTTTATTAAGTTTCCAGCAAGCGTTATTCCGGTCTTTATCGAAATACCGCTTGCGATCTGGATTGGCTACGCTGTTTACAAAAAGAAAGGTAGTATGCTTTTACCATCAATTATCGCTTTAGCCGTTATGTATGGTTCAGCAGTTTTAACAAGTAAAATACCTGCCTTACAAATTGATCTAGTAAGATATTTCGGTGGGGCTGAAGCTAGTGTAGCTTTCGGGTTAAATGGTGTATCAATGGCTTTCTTTATTTGGATTATTATTTTAATGATTTATTGCTATATTGCCTCGACTTTGCCGGTATGGAAATTACTTCAGCCAAGGGATTATATTAATTCTCATCAACTAGTTGTTGGTTTAGTCATTATGTACGCAGGGTTATTATTCTTAAATCCAGAAATTACAGCACCGATCACAAATCCGGATGCTGCAGATAAGTCTTGGTTTCCACTATTATTTATAACAATTGCATGTGGGGCAATTTCAGGTTTTCACGGTCTTGTTTCCTCTGGAACTTCATCCAAACAGTTGAATAAAGAAACAGATGCACGATTTGTTAGTTATTTAGGAGCTGTAGGAGAAGGGTTTTTAGCTTTAATTTCAATTATTGCCTGTGTAACAGTATTTTCAAGTGCAGGAGAATTTAAAGAAGCCTACAGTTCATTTGCAGCAGCAAATGGTGGAGGACTTGGCAATTTTATTGCAGGCGGAGCTCAGCTGGCAACTGGAATCGGTATACCAGCTAATATTGCGGCTACCATTATTTCTGTTATTGTTGTTAGCTTTGCAGCGACAACTCTAGATTCTTCTGTTCGTTTAATGAGGTACATTATCGCTGAACTTGGAACAGAGTATAAATTGGACACTTTAACAAAACCACATGTAGCAACATCAATTGCTGTAGTTGCAAGTGCAGCTTTAGTTTTATTACCAAAAGGCCCTAACGGATTTGGTTCAGGTGGTTATCTACTATGGCCGTTATTTGGCACATCCAATCAGCTTTTAGCAGGAATCAGCTTGCTGCTTATTTCCATCTGGTTAAAACGACTTGGTCGAAACTATCTGGTGTCCTTTATCCCGATGGTGTTTATCCTGTTTATGACGATATGGGCAATGATTCAGCAGGTTGTGTTTGAGTGGTCGGGATTAGGTTCGACTGACATGAATCTTTTATTATTTATCTTCGGTAGTATTATTCTCGTGTTTGCGATTTGGATTGTGTTAACAGCTTTGAAAGAGTTAACGAAAAAAGATCATAAAATGATTTAGGTTCGTATGTTGATAGGGGAACCTTTTATGAGGTTCCCTAGTTAGGTTATAGATTATCAGAGTAAAATATTTGACTAATAAGAGTAGGTGAGTACATGTGATAGGACTTTCCTCCATTAAGAAAATACTTCAGCTATATGATGATATTCTCTCTGTTCAACACAGAACGGAAATAGCAAGAGAACTGAGAGATGAAGATGATTTGTTTTTATTTCTTTGTCTATCTGAAACGCTAGGACTTCCAAATCCAGCGTTTTACTACACACTTGAGCTTTATCCTTATATAATTGAAAAATTTCATGATTGGCACTTGCGAATGGGAATGGAGAAGTCTCCATTAGATGGAATACGATGTTGCTAGGAGGAAGCTAATGATTAAGAAAGAAAAAATCTTGTTTATTGGTGGCAAAGGCGGTGTTGGAAAATCAACAAGTGCTGCAGCAATCGCCTTAATGCTTGCGAAGCAAGGGGAAAAAACCTTATTAGTGTCAACGGATCCAGCTCATAATGTTGGTGATATTTTTCACAAAACGCTTAAAAATGATCCAATTCAAGTGTATCCGGGTTTAGATGCGCTTGAAATTGATCCATCTATTGAAACATGGAACTATATTAAAAAGGTTAAGGAAAACATACGTGGTGTTGTAAAGTCACATATGCAACAAGAGGTGTACCGGCAAATTGATGCAGCAAGCTCTACACCAGGTGCTGAGGAAGCTTCCCTATTTGACCGTATTGTTTCAATTATCCTTGATGAGGGAAAAGCATATGATCGAATAATCTTTGACACAGCTCCAACCGGACATACGTTAAGATTATTAACACTTCCTGAGCTTATGAGCGTGTGGATCGATGGAATGCTTGAACGGAGAAAAAAACGGAACGAAACCTATACACAGCTCTTGAATGATGGTGAGCCAGTAGAAGACCCTGTTTTCCAAGTTCTTCAACAACGTAAAACGCGTTTTATAAATGTGAGAAAAATTCTTCTAAATAAGAATGAGACGAGCTTTATTTTTATATTAAACCCAGAGCGATTATCAATCATAGAAACGTCTAAAGCTGTCAAAACGTTAGCTGACCATGATTTACATGTTAGCACTCTTTTTATCAATAAAATTCTATCTCAAGAAGTTGATGGAGACTTTTGGCAAAAAAGAAAGAAAAATGAACAAGATTATCTTACTTGGATTGAAAAAGAGTTTAAGCAGCAGGATAAGCATTATATTCCTTTGTTTGAAACAGATATTAATTCTTTGAAACTTTTAGAAGGTTTTTCAACATACTTGAACAACCATTTAAAAACAACATAAAGAGGAATGATTGATTGATTGATTGATGAGCGACAAAAGTACTGAAAGAACGAGGATAATGTCGTTCATAAGCGGTATGAACGACAAAAGAAGCAGGAGCCACGGGAGTAGTGTCGTTCATAAGTGGTATGAACGACAAAAGAAGCAGGT
>NZ_JBLUOI010000107.1:7804-13280 GCF_048059995.1 Metabacillus sp. YM-086
ACGAGCCACGGGAGTAGTGTCGTTCATAGGTGGTATGAACGACAAAAGAAGCGTGAGCCACGGGAGTAGTGTCGTTCATAGGTGGTATGAACGACAAAAGAAGCGTGAGCCACGGGAGTAGTGTCGTTCATAAGTGGTATGAACGACAAAGAAGCAGGAGCCACGGGAGTAGTGTCGTTCATAGGCGGTATGAACGACAAAAATAGCGCGAGGCACAGGTGTAGTGTCGTTCATAGCCGTTATGAAAACAAAAGTAATGCACCTGTGCAATGTCTCTCATCACCCAAATTTATAAAAACCTTAAGTAGAAAATAAAATGTCTTTCGCACAGCAAATAAATTTAACGTAAAAATATTATGGTAAACTAAACAATCAATCATCCATACCACATCTTTTTTTTATATCGAATCGAAAAATAGGATACACTAAATAAAAAGAACAAAAGGAGGGAAAAGTATGGATCGTTTAGACGAATACATTCAACAAGGAATCACTGGTCCTCGTGAAATAAATCCAGATGAACGAAGGAAATTTCTTGGTACCTTAAGAGAAAGAGTGGTTGTTGCCTTAACACAATCTCAAGTTAGAGAAAAAGGGACCTATTCTGAAGTAGAAGAGTTAATGAAACAAAATAAAGAAGCGACATTATTTCTAAATGGAAAGATGAATTACACATATTTGTCTGACTATATTAAGCTTGCAAATAATGTTGGGAATAAATATCTCATATCAACAGATAAAGAGCATGAAACTGATTTAGGACTTGTTTTAGCCTATGATTATGCTGTTGATAAGGAAAATATATACATAACAAAAAAAGAGGATTCACAAACCCCTGAACAAGATACTGATGATAATCGCCTTGTTCAGTTTTTTAAGAAATTATTTTAAGCCAATACTTGATGTGTTGGCTTTTTTCATCACCACATACAAAAACTGACTTTTCTAAATAGTTTAAATTTGATTATCCGATTATAAGTGAATTTTTATGCGAATAGGATAGTTATAGGCATTCATTTGCTATCAAGTTGGTGGGAGGGATTGAGTGTGAGTCACATACAAGCAAATATGGCCGGAAGTGTATGGAAAATACTAGTCGATGTAGGTGAACAAGTTGCAGAAGGTCAAGACGTAGTGATTTTAGAATCGATGAAAATGGAAATTCCGATAGGTGCTGAAGAAAATGGAGTGATAAAAAGAATTAATGTAAATGAAGGTGACTTTGTCAACGAGGGTGATGTATTGGTTGAATATGAATAGAAAGGAGGAAATTTGGTGAAGTGGCCACAATCAGTTTCAATTAAGGAAGTTGGCCCTCGTGATGGCTTGCAAAATGAGAAGAAATGTATTTCAACTGAAGATAAAATACAATGGATCAATCAACTTTCACATACAGGATTATCTTATATTGAAATTACATCATTTGTTCATCCAAAGTGGATTCCAGCTTTAGCTGATGCGTACTCTGTTGCAAAAGGAATTAAACGAGTTGAAGGTGTAACTTATGCTGCACTTGTCCCAAATCAAAAGGGTCTTGAAAAGGCTCTTGATGCAAACATAGATGAAGTATCTATCTTTCTTTCTGCAAGTGAAACACATAATCGTAAAAACATTAACAAATCAATTAATGAGACTTTAGCTGTTCTTAGTGATGTTGTACAAGAGTCTCTCACTTCCGGAAAGTCAGTTAGAGGCTATATATCAACGGTTTTTGGATGTCCATATGAGGGTCGGGTTTCGTTACAAAAAACAATGAGCATTTGTGAAGAGTTATTTGAAATGGGAGTTTATGAAGTATCTTTAGGTGATACGATTGGTGTTGCTACTCCCAAACAAGTACAAGAGGTTACCAACGAGATGTTAAAAAGGTTTCATTCGGATAAACTAGCGATGCATTTTCATGATACAAGAGGAACTGCGCTCGCAAATGTAACCGCTTCCTTGTGTATAGGAATTACTCGATTTGACAGTTCTATTGGAGGACTTGGAGGGTGTCCCTATGCCCCGGGTGCATCGGGAAATGTCGCAACAGATGATTTACTATATATGTTAGAAGGAATGGAAATTGTAACAGGTTTATCTAAGGATAAAATCCACAATGCTGCTTTATTTATTCAAGAAAGAATTGGACGCTCATTAGCTAGTCATAGCCTACAAGTTTACCAGGCGAAGCCATCATAACTCTATGAAAATCTGAAAATGGAGGGAGCAATCGTGACACTTGAGAAATCCTTACAAGAAAGGCTAGAAGAATTAAAAAAGGGTGGACCGGATAAATATCATGAGAAAAATAAAGAAAAGGGCAAGTTGTTTGTTAGGGACAGACTGGCATTATTATTTGATCAAGGTCTAGAAACGGAAGACGGACTGTTCGCTAATTGTTTAGAGGAAACATTACCAGCCGATGGTGTTGTAACAGGAATGGGAAAAGTAAACGGTCAGACTGTATGTGTGTTGGCAAATGACTCAACAATAAAAGCGGGTTCATGGGGAGCAAGAACAGTAGAAAAAATGATCAGAATTCAAGAAACCGCTGAAAAATTAAAGGTACCCTTACTTTATCTTGTTGATTCAGCAGGAGCAAGAATTACAGACCAAGTGGAAATGTTCCCAGGACGAAGGGGAGCAGGAAGAATTTTTTATAACCAAGTAAAGTTGTCCGGAAAAATTCCTCAAGTTTGCTTACTGTTTGGTCCATCTGCAGCAGGAGGAGCTTATATCCCAGCTTTTTGCGATGTTTTGATTATGGTGGACGGAAATGCCTCCATGTACCTAGGCTCTCCACGAATGGCAGAAATGGTGATTGGTGAAAAAGTCTCCCTCGAGGAAATGGGTGGAGCAAAAATGCATTGCACAACGTCAGGCTGTGGAGATATACTAGCAAAATCTGAAGAAGAAGCAATCGAATTAGCCCGCAATTATCTCTCATTTTTTCCAGCAAATTATACAGAAAAACCACCACAATTAGATTTGATACCTCCAAAATCCTTTGAAAAAACATTAGAAGAAATCATACCTACTAACCAAAATGCACCTTTTAATATGTACGATCTTATTGAACGAATCATTGATGCTGATTCATTTTTTGAAATAAAGAAAAAGTTTGCTCCAGAACTTATTACAGGTTTTTGTCGTTTAAATGGTCAGTCAGTAGGTATTATCGCGAACCAGCCGCGTGTAAAGGGTGGAGTTTTATTTCATGATTCAGCAGATAAAGCGGCAAAATTTATTACATTATGTGATGCCTATCATATTCCATTACTTTTCTTAGCTGATATTCCTGGGTTTATGATTGGAACAAAGGTTGAACGAGCCGGAATTATCCGTCATGGAGCAAAAATGATTTCAGCTATGGCTGAGGCAACAGTTCCAAAAATATCGATTATCGTTCGTAAAGCATATGGTGCTGGATTGTATGCAATGGCAGGTCCTGCTTTTGAGCCAGATTGTTGCTTAGCGCTTCCTACTGCATCAATTGCTGTTATGGGACCTGAAGCGGCAGTAAATGCTGTTTATGCAAATAAAATTGCCGACCTTCCCGAGGAAGAACGATCACAATTTATAAAGGAAAAACGAGATGAATACCGTGAAAACATAGATATATATCGGTTGGCTTCTGAAATGATTATTGATGGAGTTATTCCTGCCAACTCACTAAGAAGTGAGTTAATTACAAGATTTGGTCTTTATCGTTCAAAGTATGTTACATTCTCAACACGAAAACACCCTGTTTATCCCGTATAAGCATCAATTGCTCAAAACATAAGATAGAGGGGATTGAAGAAAATGAATTTTGACTTATCGAAAGAGCAAGAGATGATTCGTCACATGATTCATGAGTTTGCTTACGAACAAGTGGCCCCGGAAGCAGATGAAAGAGATCGTTCGGGGGAATTTCCAGAGAACATTTTTAACAAGTTAGCGGAATTAGGGATGATGGGTTTACCGTTTCCTGAGCAATATGGTGGTGGTGATGCTGACACAATTAGCTTTGCCATTGTTGTTGAGGAGTTGAGTAGAGTATGTGCTTCAACAGGTATAACGTATTCTGCGCATATTTCGTTAGGGGCCGCCCCCATATTTATGTTTGGAACAGAACAGCAGAAGGTAGACTATCTCACTCCATTATGTAAAGGTGAGTACTTAGGTGCCTTTGGCTTAACAGAACCAAATGCGGGATCAGATGCAGCAGGCACTCAGACAACAGCCATATTAAAGGGAAATGAGTGGCAGCTTTCAGGTTCAAAATGCTTTATTACAAATGCAAGCTATGCAAAAAATTTGGCCATCACAGCTGTGACAGATCGTTCAAAAGGGATAAATGGTATTAGTGCCTTTCTTGTCCCAACAAATTCTAAAGGTTTTACTGTAATCGATAATTACGAAAAAATGGGGTTACACGCGTCAAATACTACTGAATTAATTTTAGAAAATGTCAACATTCCAAGAGAAAACCTTCTTGGTATAGAGGGGAACGGCTATAAACAATTTTTGGCTACGCTTGATGGAGGAAGAATCGGAATTGGTGCAATGGCAGTTGGGATTGCACAGGGTGCTTATGAAAAAGCCCTTCAATATGCCAAAAATCGTACTCAGTTTGGAAAAAACTTATCTAAATTTCAGGCAATTCAATTTAAGCTAGCTGATATGGCAATGAATATTGAGGTTGCTCGTAATATGGTATATAAAGCTGCATGGCTTAAAGACAAAGGAAGAGGATTTAAAACCGAAGCGGCCATGGCAAAGCTATTTTCTTCTGAAATTTGTATGAAAGTATGTGATCAGGCCATTCAAATCCATGGTGGCTATGGCTACATGAAGGAATACCAAGTAGAAAGGTTTTTCCGTGATGCAAAATTATTGGAAATTGGTGAAGGAACATCAGAAGTTCAACGAATGGTTATTGCAAAACAAATTGGATGCTAATGATAAAAATGGAGGTGTACTTCATTTGTTCAAAAAAATACTTGTTGCAAATCGAGGAGAGATTGCTGTTCGAATTATGAGAACATGCAAAGCATTAGGCATCACAACGGTTGCCGTCTATTCTGAGGCAGATCAGGACGCTCCACACAGACAATTTGCTGATGAAGCATATTTGGTAGGTGGACCACGTGTGGCAGACAGTTATTTAAAGATCGAAACGATTATCGAAATTGCAAAAGAGGTGGGTGCTGAAGCTATTCATCCCGGCTATGGACTATTATCAGAAAATCCAGAGTTTGCTAGAAAATGTGAAGAAGTGGGACTTATTTTTGTTGGACCGTCTCCACAGGTAATTGCTAGCATGGGAAGTAAAATTGAAGCACGGAAAATAATGAAACAAGCCGGAGTACCAGTTGTTCCTGGTATTTCAACATCTTTAACCAATTCAGAACAGGCAGTTAAGGTTGCAAATGAAATTGGTTATCCAATCATGTTAAAGGCCTCTTCTGGTGGTGGTGGAATTGGCATGCAAATTGTTAGAAATGATGAG
>NZ_JBLUOI010000108.1:0-12747 GCF_048059995.1 Metabacillus sp. YM-086
AATTTTTTGATGTGATCGCATTAAAGATAAAAGAATCAGGTTTAGGAGAGACAAACGGATGGAAGCGGCTTATTATCGAAAAGCCGTTCGGGCACGACCTTGCATCAGCGCAACAATTAAATGAGAAGTTAACAAGTGCATTTGATGAAGAGGAAATCTATCGAATTGATCATTACTTAGGAAAGCCAATGGTTCAAAATCTTGAAGCATTGGAATTTGCTAATCCAGTTCTTCAATCACTTTGGAATAATGAACATATTGCGAATGTCCAAATAACGGCTAGTGAAACCGTTGGTGTCGAAAGCCGAGCAGGTTATTACGATAAAGCTGGGGCTATTCGTGATATGTTTCAAAATCATATGCTGCAGCTTCTTATGATGGTTGGCATGCATTTGCCATCTGGATTAACGGCAAAAGATATCCGAGAAGAAAAGAGAAAAGTAATCAAAGCCGTCCGTCCAATTCCAAAAGAAGAAGTAAGTACACAAGTGATCAGAGGGCAATATGGTCCTGGTGAGATCAATGGGCAACAAGTGCCAGGATATACAAATGAACAGGGTGTAGATCCTACATCTACGAATGACACATTTGTAGCAGCTCGTTTATGGATAGATGATCCAGTTTGGAAAGGCGTTCCGTTCTATATACGTACAGGTAAAAGGATGAAAAATAAGTCTACGAGGATCGTTATTGAATTTAAAAATCCGTTAAAAGAGCTTTATGAAACACAAAATGTAGAAACATGTCCAAATATATTAGAGATCGGAATAAATCCAGATCCGGAAGTTTCTCTACAATTAAATAGTAAAAGTCCTTTACAAGGTGGAAAAATTGTCCCGATCTCTGTAGATTTTTCCCCACAACATATTAGTTTGCCTGAAGCCTATGAAGTTCTGCTTCTAGATGCATTAGAAGGTGATTCTACGTATTTTGCTCATTGGAAGGAGGTTGAACTTTCTTGGAAGCTTGTTCAGCCCATCTTGGAAGCCTTTGAAGAAAATCTTGTTCCATTACACATGTACCCTTCTGGTTCATATGGGCCTGAGGCATCATATGAGCTACTTGAAGAAGATGGATTTGGCTGGTGGTTGGATCAAACAAAACCAGAAAAGGATGAATTCCCTAAATTCTTACCACATCAGCTAGCTCCACCTACACAAGAACAATCTATATCTGACATAGAGTTAGACCATTAAGGAGGAAATGACATGAAAGTAGGATTGATTGGTTTAGGAAAAATGGGCCTTAACATTAGTAAAAACTTAATCGACCATCACCATGAAGTTGTGGCATATGATATTAATGAGCAAACTGTTGAAGAAATTCAGGCATATGGTGCTCAAGGTACATCGACTCTTGAGGAGTTCGTTCAATCTTTACATACTCCAAGAATTGTCTGGATTATGGTTCCGCATCAAGTGGTCGATAAGGTCATTAGCGATTTAAAACCGATCCTTTCAAACGGAGATATTGTGATTGAAGCAGGAAATTCACATTATAAAGAATCGATGAGACGTTATGAGGAATTCAAGGAAATAGGAGTAAGTTATCTAGATGCTGGAACATCCGGTGGGATGGAGGGTGCCCGTCATGGCGCAAATTACATGATTGGCGGAGACCCTGAGGCATGGGAGATTGTTGAACCACTTTTTCGTGATACGGCTGTTGAAAAAGGCTATTTATACACAGGAAAATCCGGTAGTGGCCATTTCTTGAAAATGGTTCACAATGGGATTGAATACGGCATGATGGCTGCAATTGGTGAAGGATTTGAAGTGTTAGAAAAAAGTCAGTTTGATTATGACTATGAAAAAGTTGCTCGCGTCTGGAGTAACGGATCTGTGATTCGTTCATGGTTAATGGAGCTTACGGAAAGTGCTTTTGCAAAAGACGCTAAACTAGATGATCTTAAAGGTATTATGCATTCTTCCGGAGAAGGAAAATGGACAGTAGAGGAAGCACTAGACCTTCAAACAGCAACCCCTGTTATTGCTCTTTCGTTACTAATGCGTTATCGGTCATTGGAAAATGACACATTTACTGGGAAGGTTGTTGCGGCGTTAAGAAATGAATTTGGTGGACATGCGGTAGAGAAGAAATGAATAGAAGGAGTTACCCACCGGGGGTAACTCCTTCTATTTAAGGTGAAGGATTATTTGGGACAAAATTTGTCTGGGGACTTAATTCTCCTTCAATCATTGTATCTGTTTGTAATAAAGGTACAGATTGATATGGACTATATTTTATTTGAACCATATGAACCCAATTGAAAAATTCCCTTTTACGATGATAGCTAGCTGTTGGATTAAAAAATGTGACTGGGTTGCCATAGGGAATGACGGTCGGTAGTAGTAATGTTACAAACACTTATTTTCACCCTAATTTCATAGTGTAATCTATCATTTCATTCTTTTAACACGAGTTTTTTCTTATTAATCGGTAGATTACATACAGGAGGAGAAAAGACATAATCATTACAACTGATATTGTGGTGCCAATCTTACCAAAGACCTCTAATGCTGGAATTTCGGAGTGAAGTTGCTCAGATGGGATTAACCATGCTCCAGCTGAAAGCAAAAGAATGACAAAGATCGGTATTAGGTTTTTTAGCAGCATTGACACTCAACATCCCCTTATTAAGCTTTTTTATATGTTATGACCATCATGATATTTAGTTCCATCCTTTTTTATTTTTCCTCAATTAGTATTTTAATAGGTATATATCTAGTAAAAAAAGTCAATCCTTTTTCTTGAGGGGAGAGAGAGCAATGATCAAACAAATTGGGCTAATAGTAAGCTGTCTTATTACTATTATTTTTTATTCTATTCATTCTGTAGAAGGAAGTAATGGAGAATATAAATTAGAAGAAATGATCGAAATCGCAGAAAAGAATCAGATAAGCATCACTTCATGGCAAGGATACTTAAAAGCAGACTTAGGTACTGCGAATAGTGATGAAGAGGTTAAAAAAATAGTGGAAAATACAAAAGATGAGTTTCCTTTTATAAACGAATGGATCACACATGAACCAGAAAACCATCATGTCACTGTTGAGGCAAAAATAAATAAGCAGGTAAGTAGTCAGCTTCATAAAATTCAAATTTATGTAACGGAAAGTAATGATCGTTATCAAATGTTTTTAACAATACAATTTAAAGATAACGCGTTGGATAGTAAGGGACTTCATTCAATAGTAGATAATATCAATGTAAAAATAGACAAAGAGTATTATACAATTAGTGGATATCTTGAGGGGAAACCCGATTTGAAAGAAACGACAACAAAGCTAATGAATGGGTATGGAGCAGATTTTATAGAGGGTGTTCAAGAAAAAGGGTTTCATTCAATTTCTGGTTACACATCAAAATGGGAAGAAAGCATTCCAGCTAAGAATAACAAGGAAGTTAATGTGCAAATGGGCTTACGCTATAGTCCCGACCAAGAACGGACAAATGTGACAATTGGAACACCGATTATTATTACGGAATATTAATAGTGAAAAGGCCAAGCACTTAGTATTGTATCTGACTAAGGTGCTTGGCTTTTTACAGGTCTGTACATTATTGTAGTTTTTCTAGTTACTGGAATATTTTTGTTGATTTTCACAAAAGAAGTATTATAATAATCAATGTACTAACGTTCGTTAGTACTTGGTGAACTTTCTTTGAATTGTTCAAATATATATATGACTCGTTTTTTAAAAAAACCGTGTGGAATTAGATTACTAGGAGATGTGAAGCTATGAAGGTGAAGAAAAAGTCTACATTTTGGAAAAGAACTAGAAATGTTTTGATCGTCTTACTATCATTCTTTCTACTATGGATGGGATATCATCAAATTATGACGAAATTTGAGCAAAAAAAGTACCCTCCACTAGGGCAATTCGTTGAGGTAGATGGAAAGAAAATGCATGTATATTCAAAGGGGAAAGGTGAACATACTGTTGTTCTTTTAAGTGGGTTAGGTACGACAGCCCCTGCCTTAGATTCGAACCGTTAATGAATGAATTAGCAAAACATCATAAAGTAGTTGTCATTGAGCCCTTTGGTTATGGCTGGAGTGAGTTCACAAAGAAGGAACGAACAGTAGAGAACATAACAGAGGAAATGAGAACAGCTCTTAAAAAAAGCAATATTGATGGACCTTATATCTTCATGCCTCACTCTGTTTCGGGAATTTATAGCATGTATTACGTTAATCAATATCCAGATGAGGTGGAAGCCATTATTGGTATTGATAGCACTTTACCAATGGCAACAGAATACTTTCAAGAATCTGCACCAGGCTTGCCCGGATATCTGAAATTTGTTGCTCCGACGGGCATCGCAAGAGCTGCAGTAAATGTGATTTCAGATAACTTTCTGCCTATCGCAGATGAAGAAACTTATTCTGAACAGAATTTATTGATGACAAAGAAGCTTTCTGCTTGGAAGGCTTACAATTCGAATGTGATCGAAGAAGCACAAGAGCTAAGTAATAATATTAAGAAAACAAAGCATATGGTATTCCCACCAAATATGCCTATTATGATGTTCACGACGAAAGAAGACAAGGTTAATGAAGAAGGAAAATCAAACGTGACATTTTATCAAGACCAATTACGTAATCAAAAGACAAGTGAACTTATCACCTTAGATGGACATCATTATTTGCACTGGACAAAATCTCAAGAAATGAGTAAACAAATTAATGAGTTTATTGAGAGTAAATTGGAAGTTGAATAGAGAGTCGTTTTTAGTTAAAGGTTAAGGGTTTCATTTAGTTGTAATAATGAAATTGGAAAAAAAATATTAAAACGTTTCTTTACATACAGTAGGGGGGTATGGTATAAAATAAATATAGAAATTATTTCCTTGTTAGATATTGGAGGTTAGAAGTTATGGAAGCATTATTAGAAAACAAATTACAAACGCAAAGTAAACAAAAATCTCTTGTGTTAAGTATTTTTCTTACAGGTATCTTTATGGGGGCTTTGGATCATGGAATTGTCGGACCCGCATTAAGTTCAATTGTTACTACATTTGGTATTAATACTTCATGGGGGGTATGGAGTTTCACCATTTATACTTTACTCTTTGCTGTTAGTATACCCCTAATGGGTAAATTTTCTGACCGATTCGGTAGAAAGCAAGTTTTCATGTCTGGTATTTTGTTATTTGGATTAGGTTCTTTACTATCAGGCATTGCTCCTAACTTTTTAACCTTTTTAATAGGAAGGAGTATTCAGGCGATAGGTACAGGGGGTATCTTTCCAATCACTGCTGCTTACATTACTGTAAGTTATCCAGTAGAAGAGCGTGCAAAAGCAATGGGATGGATTGGGGTAGTATTTGGTTTTGGCAGTATTATGGGTCCTATTGTTGGAGGATACATTATTCAACATTTTGCATGGCAATGGATTTTCTTAATTAATGTTCCAATTTCTATTCTAGTAATTTTATTAATGAGTACGATGAAAATACCGCAAACAATTAGTAAAAAACCAATTGATTATCTAGGTATTATCTTACTAACAGCTATGATCCTTTCCATTATGCTGGGGATTACATCAAAAAATATCACAATGCTTATTATTGGAGTACTACTCGTCCCATTGTTCATTAAAACTGAAAAGCATTCACAAGATCCTATCATTAAACTAAATTATTTCAAATCAAAATATGTGTTAGTTGTTTTACTACTATCACTAATGTCTGGCTTCATCATGGCATCAACAATGAATTTATTACCATTATATATAGAAACAAACTTTGAGGTAACGAAGGCGCAATCATCCTATGGGGTGGCTCCACTTGCTGTAGCTTCTATGATTGCTTCACTGATAGGCGGGTATTTGGTTTCAAAATGGGGGGCTAAAAATGTATTGTTTTTAGGATTTTCGATTACATTAATCGGCTCACTTTCTTTTATCTTTCCTGTTAATTATCTCTTACTCCTTATTTCTGCTGCTATAGCAGGGTTTGGAATTGGCATTATCATTGGTGCACCATTAAATATTCTTATTATACAGGGCACATCAATGCAAGAAGCAGGTTCAGCAGTTGGATTGTTAAGCTTATTTAGATCATTAGGCTCAACAGTTGGACCAACAATTGCAGGGATTATCTTATCTTCAATTGCTAGCGGCTTCTCCTATGTATTTGCTGTGTTGATGATTGTTTCAAGCATAGCGCTGCTGTTGTTTATAAATTTTAAAAAGTGAGGAGTGTTTATATTGAAGCAACGTTACATTCTCGAGCTGTATACTAGACCAACCTGCTCTGATTGCCAAGATGCGAAAAAGTATCTTCAAGAAAATGAAATACCATATATCGATAAAGACGTAGGTAAGAATTCTAGTTTGGAAAAAGAGCTTATTACATTATCGGGAACAAGGATTGTACCGTCTTTTGCTTTCTATAAGAAGGGATTTCTTGGATCTAAAAAGTTGGTTAAAAATATCATTGGATTTGAGATGAATAAACAAGAGATTACTACCTATGTAAACGAAAAACTAAAAACGTTTTAAGCATTCAGGTTAATCATTAATGAATCATTTAGGAGGGAACTTATGAAAATAGTATTAATTGGTGCCAATGGAACAATTGGTCTTGCAGTCCGACAAGAGTTAGAACAACATCATGAAGTAGTGTCAGCAGGAAGAAGAGAATCAGATATCTATGTGGATATCACTTCTCCAGATAGTATAAGAGACATGTACCTATCTGTAGGGGAGGTTGACGCAGTTATTAGTGCAACAGGTGAAACCTATTTTGGTCCGTTAAAAGAATTAACACCACAGACGAATGATTTATCCATTAATAGTAAATTAAAAGGTCAAGTGAACCTCGTTCTAATAGGACAGCATCTTATTAAGGATGGTGGTAGCTTTACGTTAACCACTGGAATTATCATGGAAGATCCTATTATTGGAGGTACTTCGGCAGCAATGGTTGGGGGAGCTATAAAAAGTTTCGTAGAGTCAGCTGCAATCGAATTACCAAGGGGAATTAGAATCAATAATGTTAGTCCCAATGTGTTAGTGGAGTCAATGGATAAGTATGGCCCATATTTTCAGGGATTTGATCCTGTTCCAGGAAGTAAAGTCGCAAAAGCCTATGTAAAAAGTGTAGAAGGAGCACAAACCGGAAAGACGTATCGGGTTTACTAATTGTCCTAATCAAAACAAGGGGTGGAGGATCAAATGAAGCCTTTTATAAAAAGCTACCAATATAATGTTATTAAGTCAGATGTAAAAGGGTTAGTTAGTGTTCATGAATCTGGTTGCAGCATGGATGTTTTAGATAGTATTAAGCAAATGATGAGGGAAAGAATTTATCGTTTATTTCCTAACTTAGATCAAAATAAGAAAGCTTTATTTGATCCAATTTTTTATCTTAATGATAAAAAGGAGGCATTGGTTTATTTGCTTAGATTGAAGATTTATGTTATTCCATTTGGAAAGATTTCTGAGCAATTATTTAGCACGTTTTTTGATAACGAAATCAAGCTTCCTTCAATAGAAAATATAGATTTGAGAGACATTAGTTATTTTAAGTGGCAGGATCCTGGTGTAAACAAGCAATTTATCATCGCTTCAATGAATAATGAGTTAGTAGGTTTAATAGGAATATTTACAAGGGCCAATAAAGGAATTTGTGAAGTTTGCAATCGTTATGAAGAAATAGGTGTTTTTACAATTGAAAATGATACGTTACCTAAGCAAAGTCATTATATGTGCCAAGATATCATGAAATGTAATCAAAATATGACCTCTTTAGATCAACTTCACAGAATAATCACACCACACACTGATGAGAAAACACCCTCTATGATCCTCGTATATTCTTAAAAATCATCTAAAGAGAAACAGATAGTTAGTGACATACCTGAGGGGAAAATAGATAATCTGAAACCTTGTTTTAGGGTCTTACGTATTTTTAAGGCCCTTTTAGTGATTTTTATCTAACGCAAGCTTTAAACCAAATCCGATTAAAACTAAACCTGTAGCCTTATCCATGATTCCTTGTACTGTCGGAGACAACAGCCATTCACGTAAATAGTTGATGAAAAATACATAAATGAAAAACCAAGAAATGGATAGCAGTGTATAACTAACACCCATGATAATTAGTTGCTGTGTGGCATTTTCACCTGTTTGAATAAATTGTGGTAAAAACGTTAAGAAAAACATAGCAACCTTTGGGTTGAGTACATTTGATATGAGGCCTTGTTTAAAAGCTGACTTTTTCATTTCTGCATCTTGTTGATTTTCAGCAGCAGGATCTTTTTTCTTTCTTGAAATAAAAGCAGAAATCCCGAGATATATCAGGTAAAAGGCACCCACATATTTTACAATTTCAAAGGCAACAGCAGACTGCAGCAAAATAGCTGAAAGACCAAAGGCAGCTGCAAATGTGTGAACGAAAGATCCACTTGTAATTCCTAAAGCCATGTTAAATCCATCTTTTCTACCGTCTGAAATCGTTCTTTTTGTAATAAGGGCCGTGTCGATACCTGGACTTGTTACAACAAATAAAGAAAGAATCAAAAATGTAAAGAAATCGCTCATTTTCTCCACTCCTAACTCGACTTGTAAAATTTAGTAAGATAAAGTAGAATTTAACAATTATTAAATTTAGTTTAACACAATATATTCATTATAGTTTAATAAAATTAAATTTTATTTAATCATTTTAATAAGGGAGAAGATGATGGAAAATATCGATATTGGAAAGAAAGTTGAGAAGTTTAGAAAAGCAAAAGGGTTTAGCAGCAGAGAATTAGCAAATATAGCTGAAATAACACCATCCATGTTAAGTCAGATTGAAAGAGGATTAGCTAATCCATCCATTCAGACATTAAAGGTATTAGCAAAGGCTCTTGATGTTCCGACATTTAGCTTTTTACTTGAAGAAACAAAAACAGAGGATTTAGTTGTAAGATCCCATCTGCGTAAGAAAATGGTTGTTGAAAACCTATCGTATGAGTTAATTTCTCCTGATTTTACAGGCACATTGGCAACAGCTATTATGACAGTTCCTCCAAACACCTCTTCGTCAGAAAAGCTTTTAGAGCATAAAGGAGAAGAGGTGGCTATTGTGATTGAGGGGAAAATAAAAGTGTTTTTAGATCGTGAAGAATATAGATTAGAAACTGGTGATAGCGTCAAAATCCCAGCATATATGAAGCATAAATGGGAAAATAATTTTACGGAAAAAGCTGTTATTCTATTTTCAGTGACACCTCCGGCTTTTTAATTATTATATAAAAAAGAACAGTGAACATAGAGGAGGAAAAACATGGGATTATTTAAAAAGTTATTTGGTATAGAAGAAGCTACATCAACACCAAAAAGTGATGCTAAGGGAGATTTAACGTTAGTCACTGTTTACAGAGAGTTTGATGATGAAGATCATGACACGTTAAACAATCATTACGAATATGAAGATGATTTATGGCAGTTCAATAATGTCGGAGAATCTCAAGCATTCTCAAGAGACATTGCTCTTGAAGAAGGAATTCCATTGTATGATCTTACAGAATTTCCTTGCTTCTTTGTTTACGATTATAGAAGTGGCAAGTTGGATTATTCAACTCCATTATTTACGGCAAAGGATAAGCAAAGTATGCTCGAATTTTTGAAAGACTACTAATTCTAAATTCTATGAGCAGATCTACTACTTGGTAGAGTTGAGAAAATTGTAGAGTTTTGTAGAATCGAAGATAAAGTACCTAAAATCGAAGATAAAATACTGAGAATCGAAGATAAAATACTGAGAATCGAAGATAAAATACTGAGAATCGAAGATAAAATGCCTAAAATCGAAGATAAAATACTGAAAATCGAAGATAAAGTGCCTAAAATCGAAGATAAAATACTGAGAATCGAAGATAAGATGCCTGAAATCGAAGATAAACTGCCTAAAATCGAAGATAAAGCACCAACAATCGGAGATTAACTGATTCAAACAGCCCCTGTAAGTAAGTACCTATATAAAAAAGGAGATTAATAGAATGAATACAATGAAATTAAACCTGTTTCGTGGAGAAAAACTGAAGCTGGCTCTGCCATTAGAAGAAGACTTTGAAACAATGGAAAAGTGGGGGGAGGATGCTGAGTATCTTCGCAATGTTGATACTGAAATTGCACTTCCTAAAAATAAGGAGCAGTTAGCAGAGGAAGGAAAATCGAGCCACAATGAAATATTCTTCACTTTAAAAACGATTCAAGATAGTAGATTAATAGGGTTGATTTGTATTCACTCAATTGAATGGAATAACAGAACCGGACTTTTAGCGATAGGCATCGGGGACTCAACTAATAGAGGGCAAGGATATGGAACGGAGGCACTACAATTGATTCTTCGCTATGCATTTCATGAATTAAATTTAGATCGAGTCGGTCTTGAGGTGATTGAATATAATATCGGCGGTTTAAAAGCATATGAACGAGTAGGGTTTCAATTAGAAGGAAGAAAAAGATCGGCCGTTTATAGAGACGGAAAAAGGTACGACATTTTAGTTATGGGAATTCTAAGGAATGAGTGGGAGAGCCATTTAATTTAGTGGAGAAATAACCAAACTTCAGCTGAAAAATATAAGGTCCAATGAAAAAGCATGTAGAGAACTGGTACTGTCCCTACATGCTTTTATCATGATTAATGATTTTCCTCAGAAGGCTCCTCATCTAAGTCAGGTTCTTCTTCATCCATTCCAGGAGCTTCATTACCTTCTTCTGTTGGCTCCTCATCTAAATCAGGCTCTTCTGTATCCATTCCAGGTGTTTCTACCTCAGGTGGTGCAGGGTCTTGTTCATCTGCTGTGTTACAGCCAAACAAAAATCCTAATGAAAGAAAAATCGTCAGTAATGACATTAGTCGTTTTGTATTCATAACCATCCTCCTTTGCTTAGTAGTTATATGATTTGGTGAAAATTTAAAATTATACAAGTTTCTGTCAAAAACTTAAGGTTAATTTAAGGTTTGGCGTATATAGTAAATTTTGGTAGGAAGTGTTGGTGACGACTACTTAATAGTTACGTGATATTCAGAAGAGGCATAATAGAACGGAGGAACAAATGAATACACTAATCAATGATCTACACACGATCACAATAAAATCTTCGCGCTATCAATCGCTTTATAATCAGTACATACAATTAATGAAACCGTTAGAAACAAGTCATAAAAACCGAGAATTAGAAACGATCGAGGAGTTTATCTTATTTTTAACAACTCATACTAGAATGAGAAAAATTGAAAGAGTGGGAAAAAAGCAGTTGGTTTTGTTTTCCAAATATCGAATAAACAATAACGAAGAAAATACAACTGAAAACATATTAAGAGAGGTAGTTAAAACATTAACTGCTTTAAAAAGATTACATCGTTTAAGTTTGGATGTTTCATTAAGGAATTATCAATTCTGGAGAGAGGTTCTTAGCTAAGAAGGAACATGATAAAAAATGGTGTTGTCTACTTCTACTTGTTATGAAATCTTGTTCTTTCATAATAAAAAACAAAATATTCCTTCATACTAGGAAAGAAAGGTCGTTGAGTTAAAATCGGTTAAACTTTTTTGAGAAAGGATTTACACTCATGAAAACAACTAGGAGTAAGGATGAACCCGATTTATTATATTATTGCAATAAAAATCAAACAAGTGAAATAGTAAATGAATTCTTTATCCCTGAGAAAAACGAAGATACACTTTGGGTTCATATTACCCCTTCTACTAAAGGTGAGTTAAAAAAGATCATTGAATCACTAAATATACATACCCTTGCAGCGGAAGCTATTGCTTCTTTCAGTGATTCGCCACGAATGGATGTATATAGCTATCATACATATATTTCAACATTTATCATCAAAGAAGATTATTCTAACGTAAGAATTAGTATTTTATTAGGGGATAATTATGTGATAACCCATGAAGAAGAAAATGACTTGCAATTTTTTTCTACTATACTAGAGGATTTTCAAGACCATCCTCATCACATGAGCAGTCCAGGGCACACCCTGTATCATATATTAGACCATGTTAGTGAGTATTACCTACAAGCAGTTGATGCTATTGCTGATGAAATTCAGGCGCTTGAAAAATCTGTTTTCAAATATCCGTTTGCTAATGAAATAGGTCATGAAGTGTATAATTGGAAAGGGAGAATTCATAACTTAAGACAAATTGTTGAAGCTCAGGAGTCTGTTATAAACGATATTGGAGAATCAGATTCCAAATATATTAATGAAGATTCAGCGATATACTTAAAGACTCTAGGCAAAAATTTTGAACGAGTTGTCAGTGCATTTGATACGTTTATTGAAACGTTAACAGGTATCTTTGATTTGCAAATGTCTCTTAAATCCGATCATATGAATTCTATTATGAAAACTCTAACATTAGTTAGTGTTATTTTTATTCCTATGACATTTATTGCTGGTTTATATGGAATGAATTTTGAACATATGCCTGAATTAACATGGGATTTTGGCTATGGATTAGCACTTATTGTGATGTTTGGTCTTGGCATTAGTATCGCTTTATTTTTTAGAAGTAAGGGATGGTGGGGGAAACGATCATCATCTGATAAACGAAATAAATGACTAAGAATAGCACTGAAATTTATTAGAAAGGTACTTATTAGGTATATTTCTCTAATAAGTACCTTACAAATTTCTATTTTATAGGGTAGTATCTTCAGACGTTTCTGATGTATCAGGCATTTCAGGCATACTTGGCATTTCTACTCCTAACTCAGCCAATTGTGC
>NZ_JBLUOI010000109.1:0-12641 GCF_048059995.1 Metabacillus sp. YM-086
TATTGCCAAATTTAATTATCTATAGCTTAATCAAATGCGATCAAGTTTAAACCTTTAATTTATTTTCACAGAAAAAGGACTGTCTACTCAAAGAGACAGCCCTTTTACCCAAATCTATTAATTTACTTTTTTATATTCAGACGGAGAATATCCAGTAAACTTCTTAAACACCTGACTAAAGTATTGGGGATTTTCACCGAATCCGATCATCTCAGCAATTGCAAATACCTTTACATCATCCATTAATTGAATTTGTTCAATCGCCTTCTTAATTCGTTCTTGTGTAACATAGCTTGAAAACTTCTGCCCTGTCTCTTGCTTAAACAGTTTACCTAAATAGTCCGCATTCATATAAACCTTATTTGCCACCCACTTTAGGGACAGCTCTGGATTTCCAATATTCTCTTCTACAAGATCAATCATCTTATGAATAACAGCTGAATGATTTGATTTATGTCTTTCATAGTGACCTTGTGTAATTTCTTTTGCTGTAGAAAGAAAGAAATGTTTCATTTGCTGGATTGTATCCATATCTACTAACACAGACATTTTATCCATATATTTTTGCATGCTCACTGAGTCTGATTGTTGAATCATCACTAAAAAAATCTGCATCACATAAGAACGCACTAAACTAATTGATAATCTACTTTCTGTTAGCTCATTGAAAAATTGAGAAATTTCACTTTCCACTTTTTCTAAATTGCCCGATTTTATAAACAAACATAAACTTTGACCATCATATTCATAGTCATTTATTCGATTTTCATGTGTTATGTCATTTTTCGTAATGATGCTTCCTTCACCTAAATAAAATCTATGCCCTAGACATTCAAGTGCTTCTAAATAAAGCCTTCTTACTTGTGTAATACAATCGACTTCACTTATTGCTACCGTCATATCCATTTTATAAATATCAAAAAAATGATCTCTTAATTGCTCAATTTTTTCCTGAAGATTATGAAAATCTTGCTCGTTTACAAGAAAGAGAACATTTTCTCCTATACTCGTTGATAGGACTGATTCTGAAAAAAGATCTTCACCCAGGTTTTCAATAACAAACATATGCTCATAATGATAATCACCTTCTATACGAAAGATAATTAACCTTATAAAATCTTCTTCGAAATTCACTCTTAATAGCTTTTCATAAAAATGTATTCCTCTATTGCTGTCAAACTTGCTTGTAATAAACTCTTTTAATAATTGCTTTTTTACATAAGGCTGTACTTGATTGAGACGACTTTTTGTTTCTAATAGAAATTGCTCTCTCTTTGCATCTCTTTTCAGTTCATCAATCACTTTGTTCAAAGCATCCATAATACTATTTTCATTACATGGTTTTAATAAGTAATGCTTGACTCCATATTCCATTGCTTGTTTGGCATAGTTAAATTCATTAAAGCCTGATAAGATAATAAACTTTATGGAAGGTTTCTCTACTGCCATTTTTTCTACTAATTGAAGTCCGTTCATTCCTGGCATTTTAATGTCACATATCACGATGTCAGGTTGTTCTTTCATGATAAAGTCATAGGCTTCCAAACCATTTCTGGCTGTACCAATTAAACTTGTTCCCAATTCCCCCCAGTTGATGATCCTTGAAATTCCCTCCAAAATAATTCTCTCATCATCAACTAATAACACCCTATACATAATCCCACCTCGTTTGATATGGAATAACGATGCATACCTTTGTCCCTTTGTTTACCTCACTGTCAATTTGCAGACCATACTCCGAGCCAAAAACAAATTTAATTCTGGAGTCTATATTACGTAAGCCGATTCCATTTCCTCTAGTCTTTATTTCACCTTTTTTAACTAATTCGAGCTGCTGCTCATCCATACCAGGTCCATTATCCTCAACGACCAGACGGAGCTTATCTCCTTCTTTGAATGCTAACAAACGAATTTCACATGGCTCTATCATCATTTCCAGCGCATAATGAATGGCATTTTCAACAAGTGGCTGCAAAATCAACTTTGGTAGCTTAGCATTTTTCACTTTATCGTCCATTACTAATGAAAATTCCAATCGCTCTTCAAAACGAAACTTTTGAATTGTCACATAGTGTTCGACCATCTCTACTTCTTGCTCAACTGTAATCACATCATCTTTTAAGCTAATAGCATTTCTTAATAAATAGCCTAAAGATTCAACCATTTTGGATATTTGCTGCTGCTGATTTACCTTTGCCAGCCAGTTAATAGATTCTAGTGTGTTATACAAAAAATGAGGATTGATCTGTGATTGCAATGCTTTAAATTCTGTATCTTTTATTAATAACTGTTTTTCATAATTTTCATTAATTAACTGGTTAATCCGTTCAATCATAACAAAGAAATTTCGATGTAACATTCCAACTTCATCCTGATATTGTGAGGGCTTAAAGTTTTTAGTAAGTTTAAAATCCCCTTTTTGAACAAACTTCATCGCTGAAACTAAGTTTTCAATTGGATTCGTAATTCTTTTAGAAAAACCAATTATTAAATATATAGAAGAAATAGAAATAGCTAAGAATAAAAAGATAACAAGAAACTTAATCATCGTAACCTTTGCAAACATTGTTCCAAAGGGTAGGACATTCCAATATGTCCAATTTGCATATGGAGATTCTGAATACGTAACAAAAAAGCTTCTTCCATAAATATTTTGTATTTGATATCCTTGTTTATTGCTGGCTGTAAAATCCAACTTATCAACATTAGTGGAATTTCCTTCTGAAAAGAAAATATCGTCTCCTTCTGAGATGGCAATATAACCTTCTTGATCTTCCCACTCTTTTGGTAGCTCTTTAACAATCTCGTGTAACTTAACATCAATTACTAATGTTCCGACCTTTTCAAGACTTAGATTTTCATAGGATTTTAGCTGTCTTGCAGAAAAAATAGAATTTTTTGAGCTTTTTAGTGAAATCCATACATTACTTCCATTTCCTTTTGCAGCCTTTTCAATCATTTCATCTTTATGATCATACAAGTTTGCGGAGGGTACTCCTCCTGCACGATATTCCTTCCCAAAACGGTCAAAAAGATGAATGGATTGAATATATTTTTCGGAGCCAATATAGCTAGTAAGGGTTTCCCAAATTTCCTTTTCTATTTGATATTGATCATACTTTGTTAGGCTCTCGTCCTTTGAACGAAGCAATGCGTTTTGAATAACATCATCGCCCATTATTTTATAAGTAACTTCTTCAATATTCTTTAGCTCATCTTCTATTCTATTAGAAGACATAATTAAAACTTGTGAAGATTTACGATAAATTTGTTCATCATAACTATTAAATGCATATTGAAATCCAATGATAATAAACGTTAAACAAACAATTAATAAAATAGAAATAAAGACGATTAATTTATACTTAATTCTTAAATTCTTATATCTTGTTGAAATTCTTCGGTTTAAGTTCCTCATATATTAGAACTCCAATATCATCATTTTAATAGTAACCGCTTTCAATTTATTTCAAAGGATATCCCATTGTAGACATTAGCGCCAATCCTGGTTGAGTTGAATCCAATCGACTATACTGAACAATTATTGGCAGATCACTTTCCACTTCAATTGAATAAGGAACCCCTGTTGGAATAGTTTCCCCGTTAAGCTCCAATGCTGTCGTTCGTAAATGTTTACTTCTCTTTCCCTGAACAATGACAGGAATTTTCTCAATCGGATCACGGTCCTCAAAATAAATCGTAACTTCAAGTTTTGCATCTTGACCATTGCAGTTTAAAATACAAATAGATTCATGGCTAATAAGTTCTCCTGAGCTTAATGGTGGTATATATCCATCTGGTATGATCCAATGTTTCTCGCCTTTTTGATTATTCATTAATATAACCTCCTGTAAGTTAGTATACTTTTAATATTTTTTCTAAAAACTTTAGGATGCGTTTGTCTCAACTTTCTTAACTACTATATTGCGCCATTTTCCTTGTCTCCACCTAAAAAGCATGAGAACTCCACGTAACCATTCATCAACAATAAAGGCAATCCAAATTCCAACAAGTCCTAAACCAACATGTATTCCTAACATATAAGCTAATGGAACACTTATCCCCCACATTGAAAGAACTCCAATAAAAACAGGAAAATTCACATCACCTGCTGCTCGTAAAGAGTTGATGACTACAGCATTAAAAGCACGACCAGGCTCGACTAGAGCAGTCAATAAAAGAAGGATACTCCCTAATTCAATAATATCATGATTAGTAGTAAATAAGTGTAGGATCTTGCTACTAAATACATAAATGATAAGCCCTACTACTGACGTGATGCTAATAGCGATAATTAAACTATCTATACAACGCTTATAAGCATCATCATATTGTCTTGCACCAACTAGGTGTCCGACAATAATTTGTGTTCCTTGCCCGATAGCAAGTGAAAAAAGCAAGATAAGCATTCCTATATTCTGTACATAAACCTTTGTTGTCATAGCTTCTGTTCCAATCATCACAATAAATGCTGTGATTACAAGTTGAGAACCATTAAATGAAAGATGTTCTCCAGCAGATGGAACACCGACCTTGAGTAATTTTTTTAATTCATCACTTGGGAATTTTCTAAACATAGTAATTGGGTATAGATCTTTACTCAATCGTTTATGAAATAGGAATAAAAGAATGAATAAGCCAATTGTTCTGCTAATAACAGTAGATATGGCCACACCTGTTACACCAAGCACTGGAAAACCAAAAATACCGAATATAAAAAGAGAATTCCCTATTATATTCACAAAATTAATTCCAAGTGTGACAAGCATAACATCTTTCGTAAAACGATAACTTCGGAATATTGCTCCGATTGTCATCATACCCGATTGCAAAAAAATTCCTCCGCCTACAATTTGTAAATAAAGAGTGGCATCATGAAGAATATTTTTTGAAACACCCATATACATTAACAGTTTACTGCCAAAGAAAATGAGAATAAAGCTAATCATAACTCCTAATAAGACATTGAAAAAGAGCGATACAACTGCAATTCGACCTGCGTCTTTTGGAATTTTTGCACCAAGAAACTGAGCAATTAATACACTTGTTCCTGTTACAATGAAGCCAAACATAACAATCATAATAGATAGAATTTGATTTGATACTCCAACAGCTGCAACTGCTTCATCTGAATACTGACTAAGCATGAGTGTGTCTGCATTTCCCATCAGCATATGCATGGTGGTTTCTACTAGAATAGGCCAAGTAATTGCAAACAGAGAGAGCTTTTGCAGTGAGTTATCCTTATTCTTCATGCAGATCATCCTTTGAAAAATTATTGCACCATTCTTCTCCTGTTTGCTTAAACAATTGTAATGTTTAGTTATGTTTCATTATAATAGAAGCACTTTCATTAAAACATTTAATTTTCCGACGATAATGATTAGAAAACAGTGTTCATGATAAATAAAATCAAAAAAAATCTCCTCCAAAAGAGAAGACTTCCAACTTATAAAACAAATGCAAAATAGGCAATAAAAATAAGTGCTAAAACATAGACAATTGGACTGATTTCCTTCTGCTTTTTCATTGCAATCATTGTAATCGGGTACATGATAAAACCAAGACCGATACCAGTTGCTACACCGTAAGTTAGTGGCATCATGATGATCGTGACAAAAGCTGGAATCGCAATCTCAAAACGCTCCCATTTAATATGACGTACTTCACTTGCCATTAATGCACCAACAATAATCAAAGCAGGTGCTGTTACCTCTGACGTTACAATAGAGAGTAGAGGCGCGAAAAATAGTGCAATAGCAAACATGCCTGAAATCACAATAGATGTAAAGCCAGTTCTTCCACCGGCTGCTATCCCTGCAGATGATTCAATGAATGATGCTGTTGTTGATGTACCTAGAACTGACCCTGCAACAGATGCTGAGGCATCTGCTAATAGTGCTCGTCCAGCATTCGGAATTTTGTTGTCTTTTACTAATCCCGCTTGGTTAGCAATCGCAATCAATGTACCTGCTGTATCAAAAAATGCTACAAATAAAAACGTAAACACAACAGCTACTAACTCAATTGAAAAAATATCTCCTAGCTGCATGAAAACAACCCCGAATGTTGGCTCCAAGCTAGGGATCCCACCAATAATAGCTTTTGGCTTATCAATGATCCCAAAAAACATTCCTAAAATAGATGTAATCACCATTCCGTAAAAGATGGCTCCGCGTACATTTTTCACCATTAGAATAACGGTAATAATAAAGCCAACAACCGCTAATAAAGTTGGACCAGAGTGAATATTTCCTAACGAAACAAAGGTTGCTGAATTTGCGACTACAATCCCTGAATTTTTTAAACCAATAAACGCAATAAAAAATCCAATACCGCTTCCGATTGCATATTTTAAATCCTGAGGAATCACTTCAATGATTTTTTCGCGAATTTTAAAAATACTTAGCAAAACAAACAGAACACCTGATATAAATACACCTGTTAAAGCTGTTTGCCAAGGAATGCCCATCCCGATGACAACTGAATAGGTAAAAAATGAATTAAGCCCCATACTAGGTGCTATCCCTATCGGATAGTTTGCTAAAATCCCAATTAATAACGTACCGATAATCGCTGAAACAGCTGTTGCTGTAAAAACAGCCCCTTTGTCCATACCTGCTTCTGATAGTACAATTGGGTTAACAACTAATATATAAGCCATTGATAAAAAGGTTGTAATACCAGCAAGAAACTCTTGGCGATAAGTTGTTTGTCGATTTGAAAACTGAAAGAATTGCTTCATGTTGACCTCCTGAATTATGTTAAAAAAGCTTTAGAGTTGGATTACCCTAAAGCACACATAACAAGAATTACATATAGACAATACATATGTAATCCTTGTAGTCATGCTATTTAAGGTAGCTTGGTAGAAACGTTTAGGCCATATCCCTAAACATATACAAGGTTGATATATTATATTAATATAAGTTGATATTATAGAGAAAAATAGTAGATGCGTCAATGTAAATATTTTGTATTACACGTCAACTAGAGCTACGTGACTTTGACTTTGAACAATAACAAAAACCTCAGACGAGCCAAAACTCATCTGAGGTTTTTCAGTTTTTTATTTATTTTATTAACAGAGTATAAATCAACAATGAACACTAAAACCAACTATTTCTTCCTGTTTCTTTACTCACACAACCTTGCTAATCTCAAAGTGACGTTCTAGTTTACGTTTTACACGTTGAAGAGCATTGTCAATTGATTTAACATGTGTATTCAATTCTTCTGATATTTCCATATATGATTGTCCGTCCATATATAGAGTCAATACTCTTCTTTCCAAATCACTTAGCAATTCATCAATCTTCCGTTCTATTTCGTTCACTTTTTCCTTATTAATAAGCAAAGATTCAGGATTTGTTACTTTTTCCCCTGCAATCATATCCAGCAACGTATAATTAGAATCTTCATTAGTAAGAGGCTTGTCCAAGGAAATAGATGAATTTAATGGACCATGCTTTTGACGAGAAGCAGTTTTAATTGCAGTTATAATTTGTCTAGAAATACAAAGCTCAGCAAATGCATAAAAAGAAGCCATTTTGTCTTCACGATAATCACGAATCGCCTTATATAACCCGATCATTCCTTCTTGAACAAGATCTTCTTTATCGGCTCCTATTAAGAAATACGGCCTAACCTTCGAGCGCACAAAATGCTGATACTTGTTAATTAAAAAGGACAATGACTCGCTGTCACCATTATGAGCCATCTCGACCAACACTTTATCCTCTAATCCAGCATAATCGACAATTGGTTCTAATACAGTGTTCATTGATTTGATTTCCCTCCATACTCTTCTTATTTTAAGCCCAGTTCGAGCTTTATTATTTTAAATTTTTAATAGTTTATAAGTTAACAAGAAATATATCTATACTAAATAATTTCTTTACTATTTTTCCACAGACAAATGTGATGTAGATATAAGTATAAGGGGTCAAAAATAAAAACGTTGTCGAAATATAAACACTAACTACAATTTTTATAAATTTTTTGATTAGATCTATCATTCAATAGGTTTATTTTCAATTTGTTGCATTTTCATGTAAAGAAATGAAATAAAAACACTCGAAAAAATCAAATATATTGTCATTTAGAAGGAAGATAATTGTTCTAGTAATCATCTAAGATTATTTTTCGGGAAATAATGACAAGAAATAAAATAAGCTCTCACCATTTTAGAGAGAGCTTACGATATACTATTTCAACAACTCTACTTTAAATAAAACACTTCCCTCATCGGTTTAATTGGTTCTGCCTCATTAAAATCAAAAGAACCTTCCACCATTTGTGATGTAATGGCATTCCACTTGTTACATACTTCACTTTGAGCGATATATTCAAAAGCAGCCTCTACATCATCACATTCAAAACAGTAGAAAAATTGATTACCCTTTTGAAAGATGGAATAATTTTTAATACCTGCCTTACTATGCTCCTCCATCATTTCAGACCAAGGATTAAGATGTAGTTCTACATACTCTTCTAGGTCTTCTTCTTTGATTTTCCAAGTCCATGCAAACTTATTACTGTTCTTCATCGTCATATCTCCCCCTATATTTTTTTAATTGAAAAAACTAAGCCAAAATTTGAATGGCTTAGTTTTAAAGTATCATGAATCAATTAATAAACATCTTTCCATTCAGCGATATTTTCAGCGTCAAATTTAAATGGATCGCCAAGCATAATTTGTGTGCCTTCTCCATCTTCTACTACTTCCTGGCTTCCTTGATCACCCGCTTCGAATGATTCTCCAACTTCTCCTTTAATTGTCCCTTCAACTAATGCATGTGCAGTATAACCCGCTACTTCTCCTACATCAATTGGATTCCATAAGTACATCCATGGTGAAACACCGCTTTCAATATAGCTAGCCATTTCACTTGGAAGTCCTAATCCGGTTAGCTTCACTTTTCCTTGTAATCCTTTATCTGTTAATACTTTACCTGCAGCAGCGATTCCAACTGTTGTTGGAGCAATAATCGCTTTTAAATCAGGATAAGACTTTAATAAAGCTTCAGTTTCAGACACACTTTTATCTCTTAAGTCATCTCCATAAGCGACTTTTACTAACTCCATTTTGCTATACTCAGGCTTTTCAAGTTCTTTTTTCATCCATTCAATCCAAAGGTTTTGATTTGTTGCTTGTGATGTTGCACTTAAAATGGCAATCTGTCCTTCTCCACCAATCATTTCACTTACTGCTTCAATTTGAATACGACCAATTCTCTCTGGGTTTGCTTGATTCACATGAATATGACGACTGTTTGCATTAACAGCAGAGTCTACTGAAAGAACTTTAATACCTTGGTCCATTGCTTTCTTTAATACGGGCTCTAATGCATCTTGATCATTACCAGCAATGGCGATTGCAGCTACTTTTTGCGTAATTAATTGTTCAATAATTTGGATTTGCCCTTCAGCTGTTGGCTGATCTGGTGAACGTAGGATTACTTCTCCACCAAGCTCCTCTACAGCAGCCTTAAAACCATCCATCATTTTTTCCCCGTAAGGATTCCCAGTATTTTTAAATACAAATGCGTACTTATTTGAACCACTGCCTTCTTCTGCTCCACCTTCACTTGATGACCCCCCACTAGAAGGTGCTCCTTGACTACAACCTACAAGGATAGAAGCAAGTAATACAACTGATAAAATCATTGATAAAAACTTTTTCATTTTATCTCTCCCCTTTTTGTCTTTTCATTTATACATAACAGTTAATAACTGCGTATAACGTGGTTATTTTCTTTTCATAAAGCTTGGTAACTTAATTTTTGGAACGGCCACAGCTAAGATAAGCAACGCTCCAACAACAATTAATAATGTTTGAGCAGGGATATTAATAAGCCCTAGTCCGTATTGAAGGTATCCAATAATAAATACCGCAATAACAGTACCAATTATTTTCCCCTTTCCACCTGCTGTACTAATACCACCTAATGCAGCCATAGCAATAACATCTAGTTCATACATGTTTGCTACATTAGGTCTCGTACTTCCCATTCTTGAAGCTAAAAATAATGCTGTTAATCCAGCCATAAGACCTGCCAGTGTAAATACAATCATTTTCATTCGGTCAACTTTGACACCAGAGAATCTGCTTGCCGTTGGGTTTTTACCCATTGCAAAGATTTCTCGGCCAAACGTTGTTTTATGAAGAAGAATTCCAAACAGGATAGCCATGATGATAAACAAGATTAAAATAAATGGAATTCCGAAAACATAGCCCCAGCCAAAAAATCCAAACCATTCTGGAAAAGTACCTGATGATTGATCTTCCAATATCACGTAAGCGATTCCACGATACAAGATCATTGTTCCTAAGGTAACAATTACAGCAGATAACTCTTTAAATTTCACAATTAATAGACCATTTATGAATCCACATAGCGCACCCACCGCTAAACAGATGACTACAGCAAGTTCCATAGGTACTCCTAAGCTGTTATACATTGTTGCCATCACAACAGATGACAGGGCAACCGTTGAACCAACAGAGATGTCAATATCACGCAAAATCATAATCATTGCCATCGGAAAAACAATAAACGCTTTGTCTAGAAAAATCATTGTGCCGTCTCGTAAACTAGCATAATTCAAAAAATACGGTGATAGATTTGAGTTGATAATCATAACTGCGAATAAAATGATGACTAACATCCATTCCCATTGTAAGAAAAATCTCTTAAGGCTAAAGTCTTTTTTATCAAGAAGATCTCGATGTATATAACCTTGCTGATCAAGTGATGTTCTTTGTTCCATGGCTTATATTTTCCTCCTCATCAGATTATTTCGATCAACACCTCTTTTAACTAGGGTGTTTATGATAACAGCAACGAGGATGATGAGACCTTGAATACCTGTTTGCCAAAATGGTGATACATTTAATAATGGCAATGCATTATTTAAGATTCCTAAAAGAATGGATCCTAGAATAATTCCAGAAATCTTTCCTGATCCCCCAGCAATACTAACTCCACCAAGGATACAAGCCGCAATAACCGTTAGCTCGTAACCGGATGCTGTATCACCTTGTGCAGATGCAAATTTTGAAACCCAAAGCACACCTGAAAGTCCTGCAAATCCACCCATAATGGTATAAACAAGTAATAATATTCGATCTTCCTTTATACCGCTTACTTTTGCTGAATCAGGGTTACTACCAACTGCATAAATTTGTCGTCCTGTTCTTGTGTGGTTAATGATATAAAAGAATAAAAGGTAAATAACGATAGCTATAAAAATTAAATTATTAATACCAAATGTTGTACCTGTTGCAATAGAGACAAAGCTTTCTGGCATTTGGTAAGAACTAATCCATTCTCCCCCGCTAATTTTAAATGTGATTCCTCTAAAAATATTCATCATCGCCAATGTAGCAATGATCGGGAGTAATCCGATTTTCGCAATTAACACCCCATTGATGGCTCCACATACCATCCCAATGACAATTCCTAACAAAATAACAAGGAAAGGATGTAAACTTTGATACGTACTCACTGTCTGAGCAGCAATCATTCCAGAAAGTGCTATCGTTGATCCAATTGATAAATCAATACCTCTCGTTACAAGTACAAGCATCATTCCGAGTGCTAAAATACTAAGAATGGCTGTATTTGTCATCATGTCATTAATATTCTCTCCACTTAGAAAACTGGAGTTTCGTAGCTGAACAGCTATTGATAGGATTATAATGAAAGCAAGTAAACCAAGTTCCCTGAATTTATATATGTTTGCTAGCTTCGACGTCTTTTCTGCATGCGGCTGTATACTTGTTGAGTCTTGTATGACATTTTCAGGCATACTCTTCACCTCTTTTTCTATATCAATCTATTAACCAACTTCTTTTTCTTTCCCTTCGCTCATTGCCGCTTCTAAGATGACCTCTTGTGTGGCATCCTTTTTGTCTAATACTTTCGTTATTCTTCCTTCTCTCATAACAACAATTCTGTCACTCATCCCTAATATTTCCGGCATCTCAGATGAAATCATAATAATTCCGTAGCCTTGAGCTGCTAAATCATTAATAATGTCGTAGATCGCTGATTTTGCTCCAACATCGACACCTTTTGTTGGTTCATCGAGAATAATGATGTCTAAGTCAGCTGTAAGTAGTTTTGCTACAGCTACCTTTTGTTGATTTCCTCCTGACAAAGAGCTTACTAAGTCAAAAATACTTGTTGCTTTTACATGTACTTTTTCAGCCAATTTTTTTGCAAGTGTTGATTCTTTCTTTTCATTCAACCAACCTTTATTTGAAAGTTCCTTCAAAGCAGGCAAAGTAATATTTCTTCCAATTCCCCAATCCAAGACAAGACCCTGTAATTGACGATCTTCTGGTAAATAACCAATACCTAAATTCATGGCACTCTTAGGGTTTTTAATCGAAATCTGTTGACCTTTTAAATAGACTTCTCCACGGTCATAGCTTGTAATGCCAAACAATGATTGACAAACCTCGGTACGCCCAGCTCCAACTAAGCCTGTTAAGCCAAGAATTTCTCCTTTGTGAAGGGTAAAGGAAATATCTGCATAATAGCCCATTTTCCCTAAGTTTCTCACTTCAAGTAGTTTTTCACCGATTTTGTTTTTCTTTGTTGGATAAACTTGAGTAATTTCACGTCCAACCA
>NZ_JBLUOI010000110.1:0-12070 GCF_048059995.1 Metabacillus sp. YM-086
GTGTTGAACCTATCTATTTCCGTAGAATCTGTTATTTTGGATTTTCCTAGCAGTATCGGAACTACCAAATTAAATAGTTCGTACATATTAATCTTTAAAAAATAATATTTATTTAAATTACAGTTAATGGTAAATTTGTAATAACAATTCTAACATGGGGGTTTCTATGAAAAAAACATTGTTGTTGTTTTTTGTTTCTACACTAATGGTTGGTTGTTCATACTTTTCAAATGATGAGCCAGAGCCTTTGCATTAGTTGTTTTCAAATAATGAAACTAAATATTCTTTATTAGTTGTTGATGAGGCTGGAGAATATGAAATAGGGAACGAATGGTTGGATGAAAATAAAATCTATAATGTTCAAACTGTTCATGGGAAATTCCATAGAAGAGATTAATAATCAATACAAATTCATAGAATTAGAAAAATCTCCAGCTTTCGTAGTTTTTGACAAAAAAGATATAGTATTTAAAACATACAGTGAAAAAGAATTAATTGAATTTCTCCACAATAATTGACCAGGATGTTACTATGCCTATGACTCCTTTTATTAAACAATAAAGGACGCATTTAGTGAATTGAACCCTTTGCATAATATATGTTGGAAACTGAGGGAGAAACTACACCATATAAGCTACTTTTTATCATTTTTATTTGTTTTAATTGCTGCGACAATAACAATTAAAATAATTATTCCTACCCAAGTTAAAACCTGAACAACGAAATCCACATTACCACGCCTTTCTATTGTTAATGAAAGGTTAACAAATATTGTAACTACGATCAACAATTAAAGAGAATGAACAGTTATATAAGAGGTCTTATGATTTAATAATTTTGTAGTTTTATTAATAGAAATATTCAATAATATAAAGCACCCTTCTTAAATAAGGATTGTTAAATCAAAGGGCACTTGCTAAAGCAAGAGAAATAGATTGGAGAGGATTAAATGAATACGAAAATCATACTTTTCTTATTTCTCGCTTTGTCTATTTTATCGGCCTGTAATAATGATAAAGATGAAGTTATGGATAGCCAAATATATGAAGGCAAGAGATTAACTATCGGTGTCATTGGTAAAGCACCGATAGTGCGTGAACAAAACATCGTTTTTAAAAGTATTGAATTAAAGGATTTAAGTTCAGAAAATCTATCTCCAGAATATAACGCAATATTTATTATGAAGGAACATTTATCTAAAGCAGCTAAAGCTCCTTATGCTAAAATATACAAAAATTCTGGTATACCATTTTTCTTTATTGAAACGAAAAAATCTTATCTACCTTTTGTAAATGAGGACATGGACTATGAAGACTTCCCTGATTCAAAATCAGGAGATTATGCGGCTGGATTTTACCAAGGTGATGATAATGGAACATATTGGGGTTACGGACTTTACAATAATACAGTTAATGATATAAACATTTTGGATGTTTATTCAAGAATTTTTAATACTATTGAAAATGTTGATAATTGAATGGAAAACATTTAGATGACTAAGCTTCTTTTTTTTCATTTACTACTATTCAACAATAAAAGCGCGAATCTGTAATAACATTCGTGTCTTTTTTATGTAAGAAAGCGCGATTGTTCAACAGAGGCAGTCCCTATCGTGCTAACGTATGCGAGTATTGGAATAAAAAAAGATAAAGAGATAAAATTTATTAAATGACAAATCTATAAAAATAAAGACCTCCGATAATAGAGGTCGTACCAAGAAGGCATTTTAGGTTATATTGAATAGTTCATCCAACTTCCAAGAGAACCACCCATCTTTTCATAAAATCTTTGTGCACGGTAATTATCAGTTGCAGTTATCCACCCCATATGTGCATACTCATTTTCTTTTGTATATTTTTCGCATTGTTTAAACAGTTCTTGGGCTACCCCTGTCCCTCTTGCGATCTCAACTACAAATAAATCATTCATTACAGTTATTTTATCAGCTTTCGTTGTACTAAAACTAAAATATAATGTTGCAAAGCCGAGAAGTTTACCATCTTGTTCAGCTACGAATTGAATACCTCTATTCTTTTCCAGTAAAGTGTCAATTAAATTATGTATGTTTTTAATAGGTGGTTTAGGTCGATTATAAAAATCAACGATATACTGATACATTAAATCGGTCAATTGGTTCATATCATCTTTTTCTACACATCTGATTATTAAGGACATTATTGATTTCCTCTCCCTTTCATATTTAATACTTATTGAATAAATTTACACCAAAATGTAAAATTATACAATAATAGGATTAGTTTTAATTTTTATTTACTGAACTAACAGGTGCGATGTTGCGAAAAGGCAGCGAGGTATCCGTTTTAATTAGGAGGCGATTAATATGAATTTAGTCATATTGGAAACGTTATTCTCTGTTGTGAAATTACAAACAACAGAAGAGATACCATCTTGGGCAGGCAAAGGCGAATTATTTTCAATTACACGTACAAACGAAGAACTCTCAATTGTATGTCCTACATCCAATGTTCCTGGTAGTAAACTAAAGGACGTGGAACATGATTGGAAATGTATAAAAGTAGAGGGTGTATTAGATTTTAGTTTAACAGGAATATTATCTTCTTTAGCTAACCCATTGGCGGAAAATAATATAAGCATATTTGCTATTTCTACTTTTAATACAGATTACTTGTTGATTAAAGTGCATTCCATAGAAAAAGCAAAATCAGTATTAGAGAATGCTGGTCATACATTTATCTAGTGTTAAAAAGATACACAACTAACGGGGCTTTAGTTCAATAATATCTTCCACAATAGAACCGCGTATGTGCAACAAGGATTCGTGTTAGATACTGCCCTGTTTCTATAATGAGTCAGTTTAGTATATGAAGGTGATGAACATGGACCAGATAAAAATTAGAGTCAATAGAACGACATTATTTATAAATGATAGTAACAATATAGTAGGAGAAATCTACATCGAAAAGAATGGACATAGCTTCTTCCCAGAAGAAAAGTGGACTGATTTTGTTGTTGTTGTCCTATCATGGTGGACGAAAAAACTCCGTTATTTTGAGTATGCTAAAGTTGGTGAAAAAACAGAATTTGACTTTATGGACGGTCCTCTTTTGTTGAGATTAAAAAAAGTAAATGAGCACGAAGTTAATTTAGTAGGTATAAAAAGAAATTTAATTAACGATGAAATGCTATTTGAAGCACAAACTCAATTTGATGATTTAAAAATGAATGTAGTAAAGGTATCTAAGTCGGTTATTGGATATGCAAAGTTAAAGGGTTGGGAAGATAATGAGTTAGTAAATCTACATAATGAGATAAAATCTTTGTTCAAATAACGGGAGCTTTATTTCAAGTACGATCTTCAGCAATAGAAGCGCCTTTCTGGAACAAGGAAGGTGCTTACTTCAGTTTAAGGGCCACATTCTTGATAAGGAAGGGATCATTAGAAAGTGAAGTTTTTCGAGACCAGGAGAATGAAAATATGGATTATCGTGGAAATATGGAATTGTAGAGGTGAAGTTTAAATGAAGATAATGCTTCAATCAATTATTTGCTCAATAATATTACATTTTATTTATTTTGTAGGTATTATTAAGGTTGGTTATATAAAAACCAAATACTATGAACCAGATATTGCAGGTGCGTGGGATAAAGTAGAAACGCTACAAAATGAAGTAGCATTTGGTTATGTTATATCCCCCCTTATTTTTATTTGTTATCAATTGTGGGAGGATCTATGATTTGTGGAATTTTAATATTTTCTTACAAAAAAATATTCAATTTAACAAAGCGCTGTTCTTGAATAAGGATGTGCGCTCTTTATCATGTTAAAGGACAGATTAGAGATGATTTTAAAATATAAAAGAATTATAAAATTGCATCTGAAAAGGAGGTTTATGTAAATACAAAATATTCCCATTTGTATATACCTCAGTAATTATATAAATTTAAGGAAGGGTTAGAATAATTCTGAGGAGAGTATAATGTTTAAAACTATCGAGTGGCGTATGTATATAAGTGCTACTTCTAAGGTAAAGGCACAAATAGTAATAGAGCGTCTAAAGCAAGAAATAGGTCAATTTAAAATACTAGCGTTAGATCAATATTGGAAAGATAAATCGTTATTTGAATTGATTGGTAAGTCCAGCTTACAAATTGAAGAACCTGAAAGGGCAGTGTTTTATATTCTTAAATTGGTAAATAAACTTGGAGGAGATATAAACATAACTGGTCCTATTACATACGAAAATGATCGTTTAGAATTTGAGGGGGTATGTTCATCGCCTACTATAATTGGACTAAGTTGGTTTTACTTTCATATTGATAATTTTGAGTAAGCTTCCTCTTCAATAGCTAGTACTAATTGTATAGTATAATAAGTCTTTTTAATGTGGTGAATAACAGAACGAATTGATTGCACTTAATATTGAATCAGAAATTGTGGAGCATTTCACTCCACTAATTGACAGTTTAGTGGAAGAAGGGATGTTATATTTTGAAAAATAGGTGTTCATTTTTAAACAATTTTAAGTGAGGTAAACAGAATGTTTATAGAAAAGCACGAACCAGTACAAGGAGAGGAATTTACTTGGTTTGATGAAAATGGAAACGTTGTTGATATTGAGGAACCGCAAGTAAATATACAGTTATCAACTATAAATAGTTATATTGTTGAAATCAGTCAACAGAATAGAATTGTTATACCTGAATTTATTAACTGGTTGTATACGGAAGGGTATAGGATTTATTGTATAAATGACTGTACAGATACAGTCGTCGAGATGACGACTATTCAAAAGATCTTATTTGAAAGAGAACAAGTAAAGGGTAATTGGGACCAGTTAAAAAACAACAAGCATACTTACAAAAAGGAATTCACTAATATAGGAGAAGTAAAGTTAGAATGGGATTCAATTCTGTTCATTTCAAAAAAAGCATTAGACAGTGAAAGTTTGTTGAGTTTACTTGAAGATTTTAAAATGAATGACTCAAGGTTTCCAAATCTTAGCTTTCCAAGAATATTAGCAATACAAAATGATCTAATAATAGCTAAAGTAACTTGGGGTGAGTCTTATTTTAAGCCTCAATCATGTGAAGAACCTATGGTCTTAGTTTGTTATACTGCTCAAAAAATTTAGTTTCTTCTTTCACTAAAGGGAGTGTTAATTCAATACCCTCTTCAACAAAAAAAAGCACACCTTCTGGAAAACATTAACGCCTCACATTTATTACAATTTAAATATAGTTCAAGATAATAAAGCCTATAGATTAAAATAGTAAAATATATGATAACAAAATGAGGTGGATTATGAGTAATGTTATGGTGTATTTCCAACTGTATGCTGACGATTTCCCATTAGATGTTATAACAAAACGCTTAGGATTAAAGCCAACAAAAAGCTATAAAAAAGGGGATATAATTAAAAAAATTGATGGAATGACAAGCCATGTAAGAAATTATTCATCATGGCAATTAAGTACGGGTTATCAGGAATCATTTGATGTTGGCGAACTTATGGAACAAGTTATTGGACAAATAAGAGAAAGGGCTCTAATTATAAATGAGTTAAAAAGAGAATTTAGCTTAGAATGTAGGTTTAACATCGTTATTAAAATAATAAATGGATTTACACCAGGATTTCACTTTGGTAATGATGTTATTGAATTTGCTAATAGTATTAAGGCAGATTTTGATGTTGATTTATATTCTTATCCTTATGATGAAGAAATAAATTGAAAAGAATACTATATTTTATCCCACACCTATGTAGCTCTGTTAAACATGGCAGTGTGATCTTCCACAATAAAAGCGCAAGAATTGTAGAACTAACGGAACAGGTTAGTATAATATGGAACGATACAATAATTATAGTATATTAGACTAACTATATCTCGAATGCCATTAAGGTATTTATAAACGGTGGAGGATTAATGAAAAAAGAGTATTATCAGGGTAAAGGTTTTTGGTCGGAACAGTATTCTTGGGATTATGAACCTGTCACAGATGGTATGATTGAAGAGGCTGAGAGACAATTACAATTAAAGCTTCCCTTATCTTATATAAGTCTGTTAAAAGAACAAAACGGTGGTTCTGTTAATTATGATCGTTTTGACCATGATGGGGATAGATCAGTTTGGATGGATCATATGGAAGGGATTGATTTAGAAGTACCTCATCATGGAAATGGGATTCTTGCATCTGAATACTGGATTGAAGAATGTAATTTGCCTGTCTCTCCTTCCACTACTGTGATACTGTGGGGAGATTTTCATCATTTTATTGCGTTGGATTACAGTAGAGCAGCTGATAATCCATCTGTTGTTCAATTATGGGAAACTTGGGAAAAGGAAGATCCATGGGGAAAAACTCATTTAGCTTCTACATTTGGTGAGTTTTTATCAAAACTGTATAGGGAGACTAAGTTTGAACCTAAGAAAATTAAAAATAAAACAAAGTATAAACAACAGTTTAATCCTAAATATCTTAAGTTTTAATTGAAAAAGACTGCTATTTTCTTTTAAACCGTTATTCAACAATAAAAGCGCCTTTCTTGAACAAGGAAAGGTGCTTAATTCTGTTAAAAGACCAGATTGGAGACTAAGCTTTATTATAAAAACCATACTAATAATATAATAACCCATATCATTGAATTATATATTGATAATATATATCGCTTTGTCTGTTTCTCATATATCCATTCCATAATTGCTCGTAAAATTTCAGAAAACAATAAAACCAAAAAGACACTATAAACACTAATATCAAAATTTAATTGCTGACTTACTATAACAAAGACAATAAGAACGAAAAGTAATATTCTACTTAACCACTTATGAATGTTGTTGACGGGTTTTTGCCAAATACCAGTTTTTTTAGGTATTTTTAATTTTCCTTCAATCATTTCAATCATTGCCATATTTAAAAATATAATGAATATGATCATTGTAAACTTAATAGCCACTTCTTCCGCCTCCTATTCTAGATTATCTCATAAAGGTATCAAGCTGTTTATTGGTAATCAGTGGGACTTATATATACAAAATATTGATCATATTTACATGCCTAGATTTATGGGGGGATCAATCTTCCACAAACAAAGCGCGTTTATGAAAGAAGTAAAAATTCAATTATTAGTGATCTTCAAAAGTAGAGGTGCATTTCATGTTGAGATGTGCCTTTTAAATGTTGAAAGCACAGGATATTCTGTATCATAGATAGAATAATTCTAAGAGGAAATGAAGGAATGAACTGATACATATTTTATTTAAGTAGGTGATTAAAGTGATAAGAGCTGCAACTTTTACAGATATTCCTTCAATAACACTCCTAAAACAGAAAATGTTTAAAGAAGTGGGTATGGAAGATCTTCTTAAAGCTAATTTTGTTCAGGTGGTTGAAAAGACATATAAAGATTTATATATTTTAGATAAAGCAATTCACTTTGTTATCGAACAAAATAATGAAATAATTGCTTGTGCTGGAGCTTTTATTAAGGAAGATATTCCATATTGCTTTTATAAAGAAGATCAGTACGGATTTATTGGAGATGTTTATGTAGATCCTGAATTTAGAAATCAAGGTTATGCAAGTAAGTTAACAGATGAAGTGTTAAAGTGGTTTTCTAAGAGAGAAATTCATACAATCCGATTATTAGCAAGTGATAATGCAAGAAAACTATACAAAACACTAGGGTTTACTGAAACTGATCAAATGATATTGCGAAGATAGATTAGCTATGTTTCTTACAAAGTAAATTTATCTATGAACTTCAACAATAAAGGCTAATGCCCCTTTATTACTTAGTGAATATTAATGAGTAATTATAAACAAGAATTTTCCAACTGATTCACCAATGCTAGCTGAGTAATTAAACAAACAAAAGCCAAGTGCAGTAATTGAAGCTATTAAAGTAAAAGAAATTAGCGAGCTAGGTACACTTAGATATTTTGATAACTGATTGATCATAAGATTCTCCTCTCTATCTAGTTAAATAATATCAGTTTTATTTCTTTATTTAAATTATTGGGTATTTTGAATTTCAGGGATACTCGTAAATAGAAATGATCTTCCTCAATAAAAGTGGCTTTCTGGAATAAAGGAGGAATGCTTATTTTTGTTGAAAAGCCATATTTTTGCATAATGCTTCCAAACTAGATTGGATAATTATGTTAAAATATATAGTGTGATGGTAAGGTTTATAGACGACTTGGCTGGAGCAATCTATGATTTCTTCAAGTTTATTTTTAAATGTATATGTTACCTTTTAGCAGGGGTGTTAATTGTTGGAATCTCCCTCTATCTGATTGCTTTAGCATTTAAAATTTTCATTAAAGGGCGCGATAATGGTATAAAAGTCTGCACCCTATTTACATATAAGGGCCATTTAAGGTAATAACTTCTTGTAAAGGTCCTGGGGAAAGGGAGGCTTTGTATGAAGTATGTAGTGGGTTTGTATATAGTTATGGCAGTAATGGTATTTGTTAATGGGGCAAGTGTATTTATTTTTAAAGACGAGTTTTCTGCCATTGCAAGCTGGCTTACAGTTATGTTATTTCTTTTGGGGACTATATTTTTCGTTAATGCAAGATATTATCTATCTAAGAAATAGCTTTTGGAGTTCTAGAGGAAAGAGGGCCTTACTTCCAGAATCAGATGCTTATTCTGAACAAGGATAAGTGTTTTTTCTTATGTGTAAATCGAGAATTATCCACAACTTTATATGAATAAATTGTATTTATTTACAGATTATAGTTAAAGGAGGTGGAAAATGAAAACAATTATTAGTTCGCTTGTTCTATTACCAATGACTTTTTTAATTTCATTACAAATTGCATGTGCGGAAGATTTTCATCGTAAAGGATATAGTGAGGACTTATATAATGCTACTCATGATGTTACACAAGAACAATATCTTAAAAATTTTATGATTGAGCTTTTTATGCCCCATATTGTAAAAGAGACTCAAAAATATTACAAAGATTTTTCTGCAACTGGTTTAACGTACGACTGGGAAAATAAATATAATGTCGATGAAATCCATTACAAAGTGGATCAGGAAATAAATGATGTATATTTCCCATATACCGTTTCATTTACAGTTAATGTTCATAACGGATATATGAACAACCATAAGTTTTTTGGGACCGATACCTTAACGTTTGGTGTTAACCCAGATTTAGTAAACAATAAAGAAATAAAAGATTATCTAGCAATTAAATTAATCGACTATAAACACAATAAGCATAATCATGAGTAGGTCATTTATTACATGATCTACTCATGATTATGTTTATATTAGCATTTAAAGCAATTTACAATCTTCAACAATAAAAAGCGCCTTTCTGGAACTGAAATGCGCTTTATTACTTATTATTAAAACTCAATTTTTATTTTTTTTGAATCATGAATCTTCATTCCATCCTGGTTAAAAACGTCACTTGTAGTGATTTCAATCCACTCAAGTCTTTCTGACTTTTCTACAATAAAGCCTAGATTCCCTTTTTTGCTGGATTTTCCTTTCAGTTCACCATTCAAGTCTTCTAGGTAAACATCCTTTTCCCAATCGAATTTTTCACCAGAACTTGTCTCTAACAAAGCAATAGGTGCGAAACTAACTTTATCTGAGGAGGTATTTTTAATTTCAATAAACACTTTAACAAAATCGAATTCCTCTTCATGTGTTAATACATGAAAATAATCGATTAAGCTATAGTCTGGTTTTAAATGAATGAGCTTCATATCTTTTATTCGAAGCTGAACAGATCCAATATCATGTGTAGTATCCACGTAATTAATTGCTTTTAATGTTGCTTCACCTTTTTCATCAGAAACAGTTTGGTTAGGTTCTAATAACGAACGATCGTCAGTTACTTGTGGATTTGAATAATAATCAGTTAAATAATCAGTAGGAATATCTCCTGTTTTTGCAGGTTCGGCAGCATCGTTAGAACAACCGACTATAAATAAAGATAAAAATAATGTAAGAGCAATTGTTTTTCTCAAGAAGTCCCCTCCATCCTTATAAAAAGAAGGGATGACACTAAAACGTCAAACCCTTCAATTTATTTTCAGTGAATTACTTATCGTTAATAATCGTTTTATTTTTCCCTTTTTCTAAAATATCAAAAATAATTTTTGCATGATCTGTGTTTTCAATTTGTCCTACAAAGCGGTCAGATGATGGTCCAAATGCATAAACAGGTACGTCTTCACCAGTGTGTCCACCTGTTGTCCAACCTGTATTAGAACGGGTGTTAAAGATCTTTTCAATTGCATTATCAATATTTACTGCTTTGCCCGTTGCAGCAGCGTCTTTAACAGATTGTACTTCTTTAGAAGTTAATTCAAGGTCAATATAATTTGTTAACGTTTCTTCCACATCAGCACCATTTACAATTGCTTCTGCCATAAAGTCAGGTGTACGTTTTGCAGCTTTGATTGGCTCACCAAACCAGTTATAAATACCATTAGCACCAATTGAATATCCACCAGTAGAGTGGTCAGCAGTAGCAACAACTAATGTGTGCTTGTCCTTTTTTGCAAATTCAATCGCTGCAGCAAATGCTTTTTCAAAGTCTTCCATTTCACTCATTGCACCAACGATGTCATTATCATGTCCTGCCCAGTCAATTTGACTTCCTTCAACCATTAAGAAGAAACCATCCTTGTCTTGGCTTAAACGATCAATTGCAGAAGTTGTCATATCCTCTAATGAAGGAATATCATCTGTGCGGTCAAGCATTTTTGGCATTCCACGGTCAGCGAATAATCCTAGAACTTGTCCACTTTTATCATTAAGTAATTCTTCTTTGTTTGTTACATAGCTAAAGCCAGCTTCTTGGAATTCCTCTACAAGATTACGATCTTGACGATCAAATAAGTCTGTTCCTCCTCCAAGAAGAACGTCTACTTTATGTTCACCATTTACTAATTCATCAAAATAATCGTCTGCAATGGCATTCATATTTTTACGGCTTTCATCATGAGATCCAAAAGAAGCAGGTGTAGCATGAGTGATTTCAGATGTTGCAACTAACCCTGTTGCTTTCCCTTGTTCTTTTGCAGCCTCTAAAACAGTCTTTACTTCAGAACCATCATTGTCAACTGCAATGGCATTATTATAAGTTTTAATACCAGCAGACATTGCTGTGGCAGCTGATGCAGAATCAGTTACATTTTGTTCAGGATCTTCTGGATATGTCATTTGTTGGCCCACTAAATATTTATCAAGCTCTGTACGATCAACAAATTTGCTATCAGTACTATCTTTTAAATAACGGTAAGCTGAAGTATATGAAACTCCCATTCCGTCTCCAATTAAAAATATAACATTTTTAATCTCTGCATTATTTGACTTTACTGTTTTTGCTTCAGCAGAAGAAAATGTCCCACCTAAACTTCCAAGCACAACAGTAGACATAACAGCTAAAGGGAATAATTTCTTTTTAAATTTCTTATTTAACATTTGTTTTTCTCCTCCTTGTTTTGACTAACAAATGCGATTATAGGTAAGTAGTTTTAAGTGAACTTTAAGGAGATGTAATTGTATTGTAAATGAATAAAACAAGTTAATTAGTCTTACTAATTTAAAAGTTTGGTTATATGGAACGTTTACATTGTTAATTTTATAGGTAGATGTAACTAACGGCGTGATGGAGTATGGGATATAATGGGGTTTAGAGGAATATTAAACAAATTTCTAGTATTTTTATAATGGTAAATACTTTACAATACATTTACTTTGATGACATAAAATTTACATATACTTTCCTATTTGATATAAACTTACCAAAAAGAGGGTAGTGTAAGCGCGATATTCAAATAAAAGATGTAGGATATCTTTTTTACCACAACTTACTGTGTACGAAGTGACTTTATTGATGTTAAGAAAATTAATTGAAAGAATTTATGGATGTATAGATTTTTGGAGTATTGATAAAAATAAAGTGACGTCGGAAAACGTCAACCTACGAATATTTAGATAGATAAAAAAAGCACATTCGTGTGCTTTTTTTATTGCGTGCCCAGCAAGCCGTTAATTGCTAGTTGGTGAAAGTCCGACCCGAGTAAGTTCCAAGACGCTCGGTAGCTGAC
>NZ_JBLUOI010000111.1:0-11926 GCF_048059995.1 Metabacillus sp. YM-086
CTTACATTAGTAAGGGTACCGGTTTTCGCAATGACATTTTCTTTGAGAGGCTTTTCGGTCATTCGATTACGCAGTGTACCACCTATATTCTTTTCTTTTATTCCTGCAACTGGTAAAGAGTGATAGAAAAAAGGAAACCATTCCTGTGATTGAGATTTATATAAAAGATCTGTAACTGAGTTTGCCTGAATAGCGTTAACATGAGAAATACCCGAACCGTCTCTTAAAATCATTTTTTCACCATCTATACCTAGTGATGTTAATGTTTGTTCTACAACTTCTAAACCTGCTTCCCAGCTTCCATCTTGCTTATACACCTTCCCCATTTCTTTGACAAGCATTTCCGCATGTGTATTGTTACTATTTTTCATAAAAGGAACAAGTATTTCTTTTAAAGGAATTGATTGATGTGAAAGAAGCATTTTCGAATGTTCTGGTTTTACCCCTTTACGTTCCTTACCTTTCACCTTAATTCCGTGTTGTTTTAATGTTTTTTTTAGGACTGAAAGTGAATAGCTTGTTGGATCCCATATTGCCACCCACTCTTTTACTGGGGATGCTTTAAGTGAAATGGTTCCTTTAATAATGACCTCATTTTTACCATGAGTACGAGAGATTGACAGTTCACTTTCTTCATCTGTGGAAACCGTTTTGGTTTTGTTTATAAGCGTAACAAAATCAGTGCTAGGAAAAACTGAAATCTCTGCCTTTTGATTTTTTTGACCTGGAGATACCTCAATGATAACTGTTCCGGCATCAAAATCATGATCAGGAGAAACCGTTAACGCTGAAATTTGCGCACCATAATAAGCTGTTTCATCACTCCAAGGAAGATCCACTGAATACCGCACATCATCATACCAACTATCATCAGCAATTATATCTCCTGTAATAGATTGTATTCCCTGCTTTTTAAGAGTCTTAGCCATGCTTTCAATATCTTTTACACGGAGTGTGGGATCACCATGTCCAACAAAATAAACATTTCCCTTTATTTCATTACGTCTAACCTTTCCATCTGTAAATAACCCCGTTTGATAAGAATAATCCGGCCCTAAGGAAGCTAAGGCTGCTGCTGCAGTGAATAATTTTAAATTGGACGCTGGAGTTAACGATACATCGCCATTATACGAATACAATACCTGACCATTAGAGGCTGAACGAATACTAACACCTGCAATAGCACCTTCTAAGATAGGATCTTTAGTTATTAAGGTATGTAAGGAAGAAAATACATCCACTTGTTTTGCTTGTGTAAGCGATGGGGCTTGAAAAGTGCTTATCATTGTAAAGGACAAGATCATCATACAGAGAGTTAATTTTGCCATAAAAGATACTCCTTTCAACCTTCTATCTTTAAGGTCTTCAAGTATCTTCTATTTATCCATATAAAAACAGCTGATCAATACTGACCAGCTGTTTTTGTTTAGTATTTCTTACACTAAATTAAATTCATCAGGATCAGGACCAACACGTTTGTCTTGGTTCAATGAACTAATTTTTTTCATATCATCTTCACTTAATGTGAAATCAAAAATATTTGCATTTTCTTCGATACGATGAGGCTTAATTGATTTAGGGATTGTAACAACCTCATTTTGCAAATCCCATCGTAAGATAATTTGTGCTGTAGACTTATTATATTTTTGAGCAATTTCTACTAGCATTGGCTCATCTAGTAACTGACCTTGCATTAATGGTGACCATGCTTCTAGCTGAATTTGATGCTCTTTACAAAATTTGTGTAGACTCTCTTGTGTTAACCGTGGATGATATTCAACCTGATTGACCATTGGTTTAACTTCAGCTTGATCGATAAGATCTTGTAAGTGATGTTCCTTAAAGTTACTTACGCCAATTGCACGGATTTTTCCGTCTTTATATAGCTCTTCTAATGCTTTCCAAGTATCAATGTATTTCCCTTGTGCAGGTACAGGCCAATGAATAAGATATAAATCTAGGTAGTCTAGCTGTAACTTTCTTAAGCTTTCTTCAAATGCAGAGATCGTTTCATCATATCCTTGATCTGCATTCCACACCTTTGAAGTGATGAACAATTCTTCACGTGACACGCCACATTCTGCAATTGCCTTACCAACACCTTCTTCATTCCCATAAACAGCAGCTGTATCAATACTTCTATAACCGGCTTTAATTGCCGCTAAAACAGAATTCACTACCTCTGATCCTTCTTCTACCTTAAAGACGCCTAAGCCAAACCAAGGCATTTTAACACCATTATGTAATGTTGTAGTACTTTGTAGACTTTCCATTATTTCAGCTCCTTCCATTTCACCTTATTATTTTCCTATAGCATCTTAAAAATGAAAAGAAATTTGCTTGCGTTTACAAAACTTTAGCATAAGGAGGTATTAGAAAAACTTGGCTTATCGCCAAGTCCTATTGCCGAAAGCCTTAGTTCTCCTTATACTATCATCTACAAAAACTTATACTTTCTGATCGGATAAAAAAGCCCATTATCTTTTTTGTAAGATAAATGGGCTCTTTTTCTTAATTAATTAGTATCCGTAACCTACGTAAGAAGCTCCAATGATAATTAAAAGAATAAACAATACAACGATTAGAGCAAAGCCAGCTCCATAACCGTATCCACCTGTAGCGCCCATGATGTCACCTCCAAATCCATTTGTTTTACTATATGTAAAGGACACTAACTTCGTTATAGGTAAAAGACCAGTTCTAAAAATCTATTTTTTGTCACAATGTATTAGGATTATAAATGAAAAATTGTTACGATAGTAGAAAGTAATAGTTTGAGGTGATTTTGATGTGTGGACGGTTTTCACTTGCAACAGATCAAACTGCAATCGAAGATCAGTTTCAACTAATTATTAATGAAGAACTTACATACAGATATAACATTGCCCCATCTCAGGACGTTTTTGTTATAGGATCAAATGGTCATGATCGTGTAGCTACTAGCATGCGATGGGGATTAATTCCACCTTGGTCAAAAGATGTAAAAATCGGACATAAAATGATCAATGCACGTTCTGAATCAATTGAACAAAAAGTTAGCTTTAAATACCCGTTCAGACAGAAAAGATGCTTAATTGTAAGTGATGGTTTTTATGAATGGAAAAAAACAGAGAGTGGTAAACAACCCTATCGATTTGTGATGAAGGATAGACGCCCTTTTGCTTTTGCAGGTTTATGGGAATGTTGGGATAAAGGCACCGAACCATTGTTTACCTGTACAATCTTAACAACTTCGGCAAATGAGGTAACAAAAGATGTTCACGACCGAATGCCTGTAATTTTACCACCACATACATATGATACATGGTTAGACCGGAAAGAAGATAACATTGAACACTTAAAATCATTGTTAGTACCCTACGATGCTCAACTTATGGATTTATACCCAGTTTCAACTCTTGTAAATTCTCCTAAAAATGATCAAAAAGAATGTTTAGAGCCCCTTAATAGTCAATAAAAAGATCAAACCTTCTTCAAAAGGTTTGATCTTTTATTTTTACTTATAATTTTGTTCATACCACGTTTTAGCTTCCATTATCTCTTCTCTTGTTAGCTGGTGTCCTGCTTGTCCCCAGTGTTCTGTTACATGTGCGTTAGCGTTTCTTAATACTTCCGCAAGTTCTTTTGTTTCTGCTTGAGGAATTAATGGATCATTAACTCCTGCACCTATGAAAACAGGTGTATTAGTTAAATCAGGTACTTCTACCCCTCTTCTCGGTACCATAGCATGAAGTAAAACAGCACCATTTAATGCATGTTTATAATGATACATTAAGCTGGCTGCGATATTCGCTCCATTTGAGTAGCCTATCGCTAAAACACGATTGCGGTCAAATTTGTATTTATCAGCCGCATCTTCAATAAATTGATTCAGTTCCTCTGTGCGGAAAACCAAGTCCTCCTCATCAAAGACACCCTCTGATATACGACGGAAAAAGCGAGGCATTCCATTTTCCAAAACATTTCCTCTTACACCAAGTATGGAAGCAGTAGGAGCGATCATTTCGGCAATCGGAAGTAAATCACGTTCATTGCCTCCAGTGCCATGGAGTAGTAGTAAAGTTGGCTCGTTTTGATCTTTTCCTTCTATAAATATATGTTGCAATTTATCCATCTCCTAAACCCTTTAAGATTCGTTTGTAATTAATGGTTTTAATTTTGCTTCTATTTCATTTCTTTGTGGCTCAAAATACGGTGGTAGTGCAAGGTTTTCTCCAAGATGTTCAAAGTCCTCATCACCTTCAAAGCCTGGTCCGTCGGTTGCAAGCTCAAACAATATCCCATTTGGTTCTCTAAAGTATAAAGAACGGAAATAATATCGTTCTACGAAACCAGAATTTGGTAAATGACTTTCCTTCAACAATTGTACCCACTTGTTTAGCTCTTCTTCATCTTCAACTCGGAAGGCAACATGGTGGACGCTTCCTCGCCCAGGTCTTTCACGACTGCTCTCGTTGTCCTCAATAAGATGAATTTCCGCACCAGTACCGCCTTCACCCGTTTCAAATACACGAACCTTTTTCTGATCAGTTTGTCTAACGTATCCTGCTAATTCTCGAAAGCCCATTAAATCTGTTAAGATATTAGCTGTTCGTTCTGGACGTGAAACAGTAAGCTCTACTGGTCCAAGACCAATAATTCCATTTTCTACAGGAACCGGGCTCTTTTCCCAAGGCTTCCCTCCAGAGACACCACTATTGTTTTCATCCGAAACTAGGACTAAACGTTGACCTTCCTTATCTCTAAATGAAAGACTGGAGCGGCCATTAACAACTTGAATATCATCATGATCTACATGTAAATGCTCAAAACGGTCCTTCCAGTATTGAAGTGCATGATCGTCACTCACTCGTAAGGAAGTGGCAGTGATACTATTTGTACCAGGATAAGTTCGACCAGCACGCGGAATTTCAAAAAAGGTCAAATCTGTCCCTGGATTTCCTCGTTCATCTGCGTAAAATAAATGGTATACAGAGGTATCATCTTGGTTAACTGTTTTTTTAACCAGTCTTAATCCTAATACTTTTGTATAAAAAGTATAATTGTCCAATGCATTAGCTGTAATAGCAGAAACATGATGAATTCCTTTTAAAGGTTTAATCGTCATGGTAGTACTTCCTTTCTAAGTCTAACATAATATCTCGAATTCAAGATAATTATAATAAAAATAACTAAGAACGTCAAATAATCAAGATATATGTAAAAGAGGTTAACGAACAAACGCTAACCTCTTGTTTCTTATTGCTGGATGTATTGTCTATTTTGTTGTTGTTGCTGCTGATAACTTCTGTAACTAGGAATATGACGCTGTTCTGATTGATTGTAAGAATGAATCGTTTGATTTGGACTTTGTTGATAAGAAGTTGTTTGGTTATAACCAACACCACTTGATAGTTCTTGTTGCATTTGGTTGCAAACATTTAAAATTTGTTGACATTGTTGTAATGCTTGGTTATGTCCTTGTAAGCTTTGTTGAATCATTTGAGTTGCTTGTTGTTCTCTTTGTAATAACTGTTGCAACATTTGTACATTTTGTTGTTCTTGTTGAAGCATTTGCTTATATTGTTGGCTACCTTGTTGTGTTTGTTGAATTAATTGTTGAACTACTTGACGACATTCATTGATTTGTTGCATTGCATGTTGTTGTGTATGCATAAATAATCCCTCCATTTTTTAATATGTTTGTTGTTGATTACTATATAGTGCATTTGGTTGATAGCTGTTAATCATTGTTTTTGTTGTTGTTTGGTCAAATGTTGGTACTTGGTAATAACCTCTTTGGTTCATGTAATTCCATGTTTCATATGCTTGATCTGCACAATTTTTTGACCCTTGAATCATCAATTCTCTTAGTTGAGAATCTGTAAATTCTAATGCAGCATGCATTTTCGTTACTGCAGAAGCTTTGTGAGTTCCAAGCATAGCAGACGATATATCTTTATCGTTTAATTGATTGATCGATGCGTTAGGTGATTCAGGTACACTATTTCTGTTCATACCGTAAGTTGGAGTTGCACTAATGTTTGATTTTACAGTCGGAAGTGATCCAACATTTGCTTTTTGTTGAAGCGCATTTACAACAGCATTGTATTCATTCGTCATGAAAGAAAGCTGATTTTGTAAAATGTTCTGTAAGTTTTGATCTTGACAATGTGGTTGTAAAAGCTGAAATTGATTAATTCCATTAACCATACAGCTTAATACTTCATGACATTCCATTAACTCATGAGCACCAATATTTACTGAATTCATTTGGCTTTGCAAGGTGTAATCCTCCTTAAATACATTTTTTGAAGCCAAATTTAAACTACCACTATTGAGCGTAAATTATTCAACTAATTAGTAAAGGAATAATAGTTTGAACATAAAAAAATCCAGATTTTCATCTGGATTTTCAAGAAAACTTGTATATAAAATGTCCGTTCGGTTTTAGTTGAATGATTATTTTACCTTGGTTTTCAATTCTGCTCGTTAAATAAAAGTACAGCCCGTTCCACTCTAAAGACCAACCTTTAGGAGCACTTGCACGCAAATGCATTAATTGCATTTTGTAGATATCATATTTAAACGAAAAAGAAAATTGACCTTCAACGACTGCATACCATAACTCTTTTAAATAATTTATCGCTTCAGCTGATTGCTGTGAATTAATAATTTCGTTTACTGTTCTATACTGCACTATATTCCCCTCACTCTCTATCTACAAGATTAGATGAATAAGAGAGAAAAAACTATGCTAAAATGTTTCCATTGTTTTATTTAATTCATTAAGAAACATGACTATTTTCAATAGATTCTTCTTGGTCACGATCCATTTCCTTAATAGGTGATTTTTTATAACGTCCGATTATCGTACTCGCGATAAAAATACAAAAGATTGAGAGAATAGCTCTTTCCCAACCAACTAAAGCTAGTGCAAATAAGATAATAACAGAGTCACATACAAAAAGAACTAAACCTCTATTTAACCCGAATTTTTTATCAATATATAAGCCAAGTATATGAATTCCACCTAGTGAAGATCCGTTATTCAATACAAATGTCACACCAATGCCAATTAAAAGACCAGCAATAATAGCAGCAATAATCGTATTTATCTCAAAGACAGGAATAATGATGTCAAACCATTCGCGAATTAGAGAAATCCCAGTAATTGATAATAAGCTTGAAATGGTAAACCACTTACCAAGTTCTTGAATAGAGATGATGAAGAAGGGCAGATTCACAATAAAAAACAGTGAACCCCAAGAGAAGGTTGTAAGATATGATAAAATAGTTGCAATTCCGGCAGTTCCGCCAAAGGTTAAATTATTATCTGATAATAATTTAATTCCTAACGAGGTTAAAACTAGACCAACTAAAACAAGAATCAGCTTTTTCGTTATATTCATAAATATCCCCCGATCATTGTTATCCAATAATAACTTATCGCAAAGGATTGACAAGGTCAATGGCTTGAAAAGTATTCCGAATCTTACGTTTTTTCCGAACAAAAAAAGATCTTTTTTCTCGGGTATAAAAATGCACCTCCCAAGAAAAAAGATCTATTAAATGATTAAAACATTGGGACAGGAGGGTCTATTGCTAGAACAGGTTGTCCATTTATTGTTAGCCAAATATAATAATGATCAATTTCCATATCTAAGCGATTTTCTATTTTTTGAATGATATCTTCTTGTACTTGAAAGCTTATCGAAGCTGTTTTATCACCTAAAGGTATATTTTTCATACCAAATAGATCAGCTATATATCTGGCATCCTCATATGAAACTTCAACATACTGATCATATTCTGATAAGTATGCAGCTTGAACAGGAGAAAAGGTAAAAATGATGGCTAGAGAGATTGCTGTAAATAAAGTTAACACATATTTCATCTTTATCACCTCCTTTTATAGCTGTAAATGAGCAAACACATCTACAATTTCAGGATGATAAAGAGTACCTTTGTTTTTCTTTATTTCACGAACTGCTTCTTCCTTTGAACGAGCTTTTTGATATGATCGATCACTAGTAATGGCATCATATGCATCAACCACTGATATAATTGAAGCTTTAATATCAATCTCTTCCTTAGATAATCCATATGGATACCCTTTTCCATCGAAACGCTCATGATGCTGCTCAACAATTTTACCGGCATTTACTAATATCGGCAATTTTGTTTCTTCCAATATCATTCTTCCATAAATTGTGTGCTTCATCATAATTTCCCACTCATCGGCAGTTAGTTTCCCTGGTTTTTGAAGAATGTTCAGTGGTATTCTTACTTTTCCAACATCATGAAAAAAAGAAGCCATGTTCAGTTGTAATAAGTCGTTTGAATTTAAACCTATTTTTTCTCCAACCTTCATAGCCAGGTTTGCAATTCTTGCACAATGATCCCCTGTATATCCATCTTTTTCCTCTATAGAAACGGCAAGATTAGCCAATTGTCTTGATACCTGACTATAGCGATGAAAAATAGGCTGCGACGTAACATAGATAAATTCAGTAGGACCAATAGATTGGAATACATAATGCTTAGTAATTGGCGAACGGTAAAAAGAATCACCGGCTTTATAGGTTTTAAAGCTACCATCATCCATTTGTAGCCTTAATTGACCTACAATTACAAACAAATACTCGAGTGCATGCCAGCCAGCTTCAGGTTCAAGCGCCCATCTTGTATTAGGTTCTAGCTGATGGTGAATAATTTCCGTTTGATCTCCTGATGCAAGCAGTGAAATGGTTAAGCCCTTCATCTGAACCGACTCGATGAAGTCATTTTTATTTGCGAATTCAGTCATAGAAACCTCACCTTAGAATTAATTTAACTAACCTATTATAATGAATATCTTTCAAATAAAATAGATAGTTTTCCTAAGATGAAGATAGTACCAATTTAGGGATTATCTCCTAACAATAGTTTAATTCATGAACGAAAATTTTCAACGTTCATACTTGTTCTACGACTAAAATCGACAAAGGTTCAATAAACGCAAATGAAGCAGGGAACTCTATATGTCCCCTGCTTCTTCTGGCTACTCTATTTTTTCCGGTTCTGGAAATTCAACCCCAAATGTTTCAACTGTAATTTGCTTAATTTTTTGATCTTCAAGAGGCTTGTCCTGATTATCCTTTTCCACATTTACGATCTTATCGACTGCGTCCATTCCTTCTGTTACTTTACCGAATGCAGCATACTCACCATCCAAATGTGTAGCTTCAGCAACCATAATAAAGAATTGAGAACCTGCTGAATCGGGGTCTTGAGATCTCGCCATTGAAAGAACACCTCTTTCATGGTTTAACTCATTGTCAACTCCATTAGATTCAAACTCACCTTTAATTGCATAACCAGGTCCACCAGTACCTCGACCTTCAGGGTCTCCTCCTTGAATCATAAAACCTGGTATCACCCGATGAAAGATAAGTCCATCATAAAAGCCTGATTCAGCTAGGGAAATAAAATTATTTACCGTATTTGGAGCAATATTTGGATATAACTCCACCTTAATCGTATCATTATTCTCCATTGTAATAGTAGCAATTGGATTGTCTTCAATTTCTTGTGCTGGTTGTTTTTCATCATCCTTATCAGGTTGACTTTGTTCATTTGTACCACAGCCACCAACAATGAGCATGACTAAAAAGATAATACTTAATACACTTTTAATTTTCATGACCTGCTCCTTTCAACATATATGTACTTTTCTAACCCACATCACTTTATATATAGACTTCATCTATGTTACGGTAAAAGTATACAGTAAAGGAACAGGTGGTGTCTAACTTGGTATATACAGAATTAAAGCATCTTTTGAAAGATTACTACCCATTTACATTGTTAACAGATTTTCAGTTACAAGAAATGACCGATAAAGCTACACAAGCGACCTTTGCTCAAAATGAATTTATTTTTCACGAAGATGAAGATGCTGATCATATTGATATCTATTTTTTAGTATCTGGGCTAGCGAAAAATATTTTACATCAATCAAATGGAAAGCAGTTATCACTACGTTACTATTATCCTGGAGACATTATTGGATTAATGGTTATGTTCACAAGTGGTGAGTTAGAGTTTTCTGTTCAAGCATTAGAAGATTGTACGGTTTTCAAGCTGAACAAGCGTCATTTTTTTGAAATTATGACCCGAAACAACGATTTTTCAAAGGTCATTTGGGAAAGTATTGGAGAAAGAACAAAGTCCTTATATGATGAGATGAAAAACAAAGCAACTCATGATGACGAGGAAAATGTACACTTATTAAAAACACGTGTGAAAACACTAATGAATCAACCTATTCTTATTCAACCTCACCTTACAATGGATAAAGCAGCACAGCTTTTAGATGAGAAGAATGTTTCAGGATTAATTGTGAATGATGAACAATTAAAAATGAAAGGAATTATCACCAATAAGGAAATATTAAAATATGCATCCCAGCCATCTTCCTCTAATTTAGTTTCAGACTGGATGAACAAGCAGCCATATTATGTTGAGGCTGATGCGTTTGCATTTGAAGCTCTTTCTTATATTAAAAATAAAGCAAATGAGTTTATTCCTGTTATTCATAATGGGAGTGCAATCGGAGTATTAACCAGTCGTTCATTCCTTAATCTTGAAAACTCCAGCTACTTAGATTTAACCTATAATGTAAAAAATTCAAGATCAATTAATACTCTCTTACAGCAAAGTTCTTTAGTGAATACTACGTTACAATCGTTTGTTCAAGAGCTTGTTGAAAAGGAAAGTTACGCTTATGAAGTATCTGAAGTAATCACAAATCATAATGATAATATTCATAGACAAATTATTAAACTAGCAGAAAATGAGATGAAAGCAGAGGGCTATGGAACTCCGCCAATTAACTACTGTTTTATCATAATGGGAAGTCAAGCACGACACGAACAAGGATTTCACACAGACCAAGATAATGGTGTTATTTTAACAAATTATGATCACCTACCTAATCGTTCTAACATTGATGAGTATTTTAAAAAATTCACTCAAAAAATTAATCATTATTTAAGTTTAGCTGGTTTCCCTGAATGTACAGGTGGAATTATGGCGAAAGAGTCTAAATGGAGAAAGTCTTTATCAGAATGGAAAAGAGAAATTCAAACATGGAAAGATGAACTTGATGCTCAAGAAATTCAAAATTTCACGATGTTTTATGATTTTAGACCAATTTTTGGTGATTTTTCCCTTGCTGAAGAAATAAGAGACTTTCTTACAAACAAAGCTAAAAAGTCAAAAACCTTACAACAATTATTAATGAAGGATGCTCTTCGATTTAAGATTCCTGCACATCCTCTAGGTATTATAAATTTAAAGCAAAAAAACAAAAAAATTAATGTTAAAAAGACAGGATTAACACAAATTATTTACTCAACAAGAATTAATGCCATTAAATATGGAGTCAATGAGGTAAGCACGGTGAAACGTCTTAATGAATTAAGAAAAGTTCAAGCCATGCATCCACGTGATGTTGAAAATGCTAAAACAGCACTTCACTATTTACATTATTTTCGATTGCAGCAAAACCTTAATCAGCTTGAAAACAATCAAGATGTTTCAAATGAAATTAATGTGTATGAGCTTTCAAAAGAGGATCGAATAAAGCTAAAGGAAGCACTGCAGGTTGCTCATCGTATGCAGCAAGTAACCAAGATTAGCTTTAATCGAAATCGGGTGGTGTAGAACAGTTTGCCAGATGATATAAAGATATTAAAATATTTATTTTGGGATCAATTATTCTTTAAACACCGTATGAACAAAATGGTTCAGCTTCCAGAATATGATCATGCCCTTACTTCAACTGAACAATTTTTAGAAAGTCAGAAAGGATTAATGAATAAAGATTTAAGCTCCTGTACGTTTACAATTTTTGATCTTGAAACAACTGGATTTTTTCCAAACATGGGGGATGAAATTATTT
>NZ_JBLUOI010000112.1:0-11914 GCF_048059995.1 Metabacillus sp. YM-086
TGTAAGAATGGTCATGTTCATTTAATCAAAAACTAATAACAGCAAGAAATTAGTCTTATAAAGACTAACACTATTCTCTATATGTTGCAACAGTTTCTATTATTTTCACTGCAATTCTGAAGTAATAACACCTATTCTATTTTCAGTACTAAACAAAATTTTGAATAGAATTTCCCTCCATTTGATATCTTAAGACCAAAGTTAAATTTTTTTGAGGTGATAAGATGGATAGGCGTAATCAGAATTCAGAGGTAACTCCACATCGAGATGGAGCAAGGGAATCAATTATTAATGATCCTTTATCAACAGAAGGTTCTCAGATGGGGATAAGACTTGATGCTGATCCTGAATTTTCCCAAGAAACAAACCCTTTTGATCATGAAATAAAACGAGATCCTTCCATGGATACTTTTGAAAAACTAATGAGAGGGAAGAAAGTTGAAGAATAGCAAAAGGAGGTTAAGTTTACATGTCTGATTGGAATGAACAAGCAGCTCCAAATAATAATACACCTGCCAGTATACTTAGATCTCGTCATTTAAAACTTACAAAGCAAAACAAGTATAGAGCAAGCTCTTCTAGAAATTCATCTAACAATGAAAAGCTTGAGAGGCTGAATTAGCCCTCAAGCTTTTTATTGGCCTTTTATAAATGCATAAATTTGCTCTTTAGTCGGTATAGCTGAAATTGCTCCTTTGCCAGTTGTGGTTAAAGCACCACTTGCATTGGCATAAGCAAGGATTTCTTCACTTTCTTCTTTTAGGCGAGTACTTATTTGAGGTACAAACACATTCTTTTCAAGTAGCTTATAAAGAATCCCCCCAATAAAGGCATCTCCCGCCCCTGTTGTATCTTGAACAGAAACATTGTATCCAGGTGAATCAATGCAAAATTCACCATTTACATAAAGGTCGGCTCCTTCTGATCCTTTTGTGTAGATAACCGCTTTCACATCTCCAACAAATAATGATTGAATAGCCTCTTCTACATCTTTCACTCCTGTAATAAACTCTAATTCCTCATCTGAGATTTTTACAAGATGGGCTTCAGGTAGAAAGCTCAAGATGGTCTTTCTACAGTCTTGAGGATCATCCCATAATGGTAGACGCACATTAGGATCAAAGCTGATTAAAGCACCTTTTTCCTTAGCAGACATAATTGCTTTAGTATGAGCTTTTTTCATTGGACTTTCTACTAAATCAACTGAGCAAAAATGAAGGATATCTCCTTTATTAAAAATTTCTCCATTAATCTCTTCCTCGTTCAATAATAGATCTGCTGAGGGATTACGGTAAAAGGAAAAATCTCGTTCTCCATCCTCCTTAAGAGATACGAATGCCAAGGCAGTATTTGCTTCTTTTGTTCTAAGAACATGTTCAGTATTTACCCCAACATTGTTTAATGTTTCAATCAGAAAATCACCAAAAGCATCAACACCTAGTTTCGTAATCATTGAAGCGTTTCCACCTGACTTCGCAACAGCAGCTGCAACATTAGCAGGTGCTCCTCCTGGTGCTCTTTCAAATGAAACAACATCTTTTAATGCAATATCTTTTTGCTCCGGAATAAAATCAATTAGTACTTCTCCAATCGAAAATAATCTACCCATTTTTTCACCTTCTTTTATATGTATAAGTGTTAACTGTTTAAGTATATACCATAGAGATTATTCTAATAATAAGTTAAGTAAGTTAATTTCATAATTATGATTCTTAAATCAAAAAACGAACATTTTTCTTCACCTTGAACATGTTAATAAACAATACACGGATAAAACATTATTAAATGTGAAATTCATACGTTTTTTGGTAACAAATGATACATTATGAAATTAATTCAAGTAAGCTTGATTAAATAAAAAAGGAGCTTCACAACATGAATCTTAATAATGTTTCCTTAACAGCAGCCGAAATAGGTATCCTTTGGACATCTTACATATATGATACCATGACACTTCCATTTCTAACATTCATGAAACAAAAAGTAAGCGACACAGATATTATTCCTGTTACGGAGGAAGCTTATCGCATATCTTCTCTCCATGTAGAAGAACTTGAACAAATTCATCAGAAGGAAAACTTGCCCATTCCATATGGATTTACAGATAAAGATGTTTCTTTGGAAGCACCTGATTTATTTACTGATACGTTTAAATTAACTTACATCTTACACATTGGAAGAGTAGGACTGCTTACTCATTCCGCAAGTCTATCATTAGCCGCAAGAGCTGATATTCGCGCTTATTTTGGTGATTGCTTATCTCGTGTACAATCTCTATATCAACTATCATCTGATGTAGCACTTAAAAAAGGACTTTACTTAAGAAGACCTTACATCCCTTATCCAAAAGAAATTGATTTCATTCATAATAAAAGTTACTTAAGTGGATTAAACCCTTTAACTAAATATAAACAAAGAATACTAAATGCCATTGAAATTTCTCATCTTAGCTTGAATATCGAAACAAATCAAATTGGGGTTATGCTTTCATCTGCCTTTATGCAGACCGCCCAATCCAAAGAAGTAAAAGATTATATGAAAAAAGGAAAAGAAATTTCTAAAAAACAGATAAAGGTTCTGTCAGATACACTCATGAATGACGATATACAAGCACCGATATCAGCTGATCATGCCGTAACTGATGCAACAACAAACGTTTTTTCTGATAAGTTAATGATGAACACGATGTCTCTTCTATCATCAGCTGGACTCGGTAACTACGCTACTGCTGCATCGGCCAGTCAACGGAGTGATCTCATTCTAAATTATGAGCGTTTATCTGCTGAGATCGCCCAATTTGCCAAGGACGGGGTTGATATTATGATTAAAAATAAATGGTTGGAAAAACCACCAGGAGCCCCTGATCGAACACAGCTAGGTGATAATATTCATTAACACCTTACATAGAAAAAGGCGTTGGAGTAACCCAACGCCTTTTTTTATACTGGTACAGCTACAAAAAACTCATTATACAATGCTTGTACAGCACGTTTTTCTTGTGGTTCTTTCACACCAAACATCATGCTTACCTCTGAAGATCCTTGGTTAATCATTTCAATATTTACCCCTGCATCTGCAAGAGCTTTTGACGCTCGGGCAGTTGTACCAACATTGTGGCGCATACCTTCACCAACGACCATAATCAAAACAAGATCATGTTCAATAATAACCTCATCTGCATGTAATTCAGTCATAATTCGTTCCGTGATCTTTTCTTCAAGATTTTCATCCATTTGACCTTGCCTTAAAATAACTGTTACATCGTCTATACCAGACGGTACATGCTCATACGTTAAACCGTAATCCTCAAGAATTTGTAGAAGTTTGCGGCCAAACCCGATTTCACGATTCATTAAGTATTTACTAACATAAATGCTGCAAAAGCCTTTATCACTTGCAATACCAATAACCGGTCCATTTGTGTTTGATCTTTCATTCACAATTTTTGTTCCTGGAGCAGAAGGGTTATTTGTATTTTTAACATTTACTGGAATACCAGCCCTAAATGCCGGGATTAGTGCCTCATCATGAAAAACAGAAAAACCAGCATAAGATAGCTCACGCATTTCTCGGTAAGTGAGCTCACTAATTTCCTTTGGATCTTGAACAATATTCGGATTAACAGAATACACGGCATCAACATCTGTAAAGTTTTCGTATAGATCTGCTTTAATTCCATTAGCTAGAATCGAGCCTGTAATATCTGAGCCACTTCTAGAGAATGTTAGTACCTCTCCTGTTTTGCTGTATCCAAAAAAGCCTGGGAATACAATAATTCCTTCTCTTTCACGAAGCTTATATAAATTTTCATATGATTCTGGTAATACTTGCGCATTACCTGGTTCATCCGATACAAGCAATCCCGCATCTTTCGGATTTACGTATTGTGCATTTAAACCACTATGTTGGAAATAAGCTGCAATTAGTTTTGCATTGTTATCCTCACCACTTGCCTTTACCGCATCTAGGTAGCTATCCGGCTTACTTTTATCTCCATCAAGTAAATTCTTCAAGTCCTTTGATATTGTATTGATAATGTCAGAAGAAATCGATAATTCTTTTACGATGCTTTCATATCTTTCAATAATTGTTTGAAAAACGGAGTCTGCATTTTCATTTGCTAAATGCTTTTCTGCACATTCAATTAGTAAATCTGTTACTTTAATGTCATCTGAATAACGTTTTCCAGGTGCAGATACAACAACCACCTTACGATCAGGATCTGATACGACAATATTCAATACTTTTTTTAGCTGTTCACCTGATGCTAAGGAAGAACCACCAAACTTAACGACCTTCATTTCCACAACTCCTACTATTTAAAATTTTCAGTCAAATTTTATTTTCCTATTATCTCTTTTTTTATCTAAATAATCAAGAGTTTTCTTCCTTATAAGGACAATTGTCTTTCTTACAAACACACAAATACCTATCTCACATATAAAGATCCTCTTAATTACTTGATTGCTCAACACAAAAAGGAGACCAAACACGTCTCCCTTTACTTTATTTTCTCGAGTATACATTTATACTATTATCATACAGAATTACAATACCTTACTTAAGAAAGCTTTTGTTCTTTCATGCTGTGGATCATTAAATAATGGCTCTGGCATATTTTCTTCTATAATATAACCACCGTCCATGAAAATTACACGATCACCAACCTCTTTTGCAAACCCCATTTCATGAGTAACAACGACCATTGTCATTCCTTCTCGAGCCAATTGCTTCATAACCTCAAGAACCTCTCCAACCATTTCTGGATCTAGGGCAGAAGTTGGCTCATCAAACAACATAATTTTTGGCTCCATAGCCAATGCCCTAGCAATCGCTACACGTTGTTTTTGACCACCTGACAAAGAATTTGGATAAGCATTAGCTTTTTCAGCTAATCCTACCTTTTGAAGGAGCTGTAATGCCTTTTCTTTTGCTAACTCCTCCTTCATTTTCTTTACTCTTATTGGTGCCATTGTAATATTTTCCATAACCGTTTTGTGGGGAAAAAGATTGAATTGCTGAAAAACCATGCCTACATCTTCACGAACCTTATTTATATCTGTTTTTTTATCCGTTAAATCAACACCATCTATCATAACTTGTCCGCCCGAAACCGATTCTAGCAAGTTAAGGCATCGTAAGAAGGTAGATTTTCCTGAACCAGAAGGACCTATTACAACAACCACTTCTTGAGGCTTAATTGTGACATTAATATCTTTCAGTACATGGTTTGCGCCAAATGATTTCTTTAATTTTTTTACAGTAATCATTCTGTCGTCAACCTTCTTTCAAGTATATTTAATAAGAAGCTAAGAGTTAAAGTTAAAATTAAGTAAATAACAGCCACTGTTAAGTATGGTTCCCATACACGATAATATTGAGATGACATTGCCCGACCCCAATACATAATCTCAGGGGCAGCAACAACTGCTGCAAGAGATGATTCTTTGATTAACACAATAAATTCATTTCCAAACGGAGGAATCATTCGCTTAAAAGCCTGTGGCAAAATAACATGTCTCATGGCTTGAACATGATTCATTCCTAATGAACGTGCTGCCTCCATTTGTCCTCGATCAATGGATTGAATTCCACCTCTAAATATCTCAGCTATATATGCAGCAGCATTTAATGAAAGTGCAATAATTGCAGCAGCAATTCCATTTGTTTCACCCGTGAAAAATGGTACTACCCCAAAATGAACTAATAGTATTTGAACAAAAAGTGGCGTTCCACGGAAAAAGGTAATGTACCATTTAAAAGGAAGCGCTAGCAATTTGTTATTCAACATTTTACCTAAGCCAATCGCAAGTCCAAGAACAGTTCCCAGGAGAATACCAGCTAAAGACAAGCCAATAGTTAACAATGTTCCCTTTAATAAAAATGGACCATATTCAGCGATTATATCAAAACGAAAATCCATATTTTTCTTCCTCCCCTATAAAGGCAAAAATTGCGTATCACCTTTAATAAGGTGGTACGCAATAATTTTTGACCTTTATTGCTGTGCCTTTAAGTTTTCAATATCAGGATCTGAACCGAACCATTCGTTATAGATTTCAGCATATTTCCCACTGTCTAACACTTTGTTAATGGCTTCATCAAACTCAGCTTTAAGTTCACTACCTTTAGGGAACATTAACCCATAGTATTCAGAAGCAAAGCTATCTGCATCTTCAACAACTGTTAGTTTTTGGTCTGGATTATTTTTCACATATTCCTCAACAACTGTATTGTCTGCAACTACTGCGTCAGCACCACCGCTAGTAAGCTCCATAATCGCTAAGTTATTATTTTCAAATTGTTTCATGTTTTTATTGTTTTTCCCCATAATTCCTTCAACTGCTTCTTGACCAGTTGTTCCTGCTTGAACAGCTACCACTTTACCTTCTAAGTCTGCAGCAGATGCAATGTCACTGCCTTCAGGAACTAAGATTTTATTTGTTGATAAAAAGTACGGTACAGAGAAGTCATATGTTTGTTTACGATCATCGTTTATTGTAATAGCAGAAATACCAAAATCTGCAATTTCATCTTTAATCTCAACGAACAAAGGATCCCATCCAACATGTTCAATTTCAATTTCATAACCTGCTTCTTCAGCTACTGCTTCTATAAAATCAACATCAAATCCAATAATTTCCCCTTTATCTTGATACTCAAATGGTGCATATGCAGCATCAGTAACAACTCTTAACGTTTTCTTTTCTTCCGTTTCACCAGCTTCGCTTCCTTCACCACTAGTTGTTTCCTGACTAGTCCCACAAGCTGCTAACAAAAACATAAATGAAAGCATAAGGACAGATACAAATAACCCTTTTTTCATTTTAGCTCCCCCTTATTTCTCTTAATCTCTTAACTATTTAAATGACTATGTAAGATACATAGTTTTGTAGCATTTATAATATATATGCATGTATGAAGTATATCAGTATATGTATTTAAATACAATACTTCGCATAAAAATCTTTTATTAGAATAGGTTCTATTTTCAAAATTCTTATAGCATACTACTATTTCTCCCTTTAATTTTAAGATCAAATAAAATAATGTCAATTCCTTTGTGAGATATTATGACAAAAAAAGATATCAGCTTTATGAAAAACGATTTATAAATTCACTTATAATTATACAGTTGAAAGGGTGCCTGTCACCACCCGATATTTGTAGAAGGATGATGATTGAAGATGTTCAGTGCCAATAACAAAAAGGTTACTGAAAGCTCCAGTAACCTTTTTACATTCTTATTTTTGTTTATAGTAAGTTAGTCCAAGGGCAAATGCAAGAACGGTTCCCTTTACAATATCCATTGCAAAATAAGGAACTGACATCATCACAAGACCATTTTGGAGGATTCCAATTAAAACAGCTCCGACAAATGTTCCAAATGCATTTGGCTTTCCTGCTCCTAAAACGGAGAATCCGATAAATGCTGCCGCAACAGAGTCCATTAAGTAGGGAGCACCAGCATTTATTTCAGCAGTCATGACCCTTGAAGCCAAAACAATACCACCTATTGCTGCAAAAAGAGCTGAAAGAAGATAGGCTACAACTTTATATTTGTTAACAGGTATTCCTGACAATCTCGCAGCTTCAATATTTCCGCCAATCACATACATATAGCGGCCATGTTTTGTATAGGTAAGAAAAACATGTACCACAACAACTACAATGACCATGATGATAATAATCCATGGTACTTGTCCAATCTTTTCAAAAACAGGACTGATCATACCTGTAGCAAAGGTCCCATCAGGCATAACCATGTTTTGCGACACAGTCGCACCTTTTGTATACGTTAGTGCAATACCTTGAATAATAAACATAGTGGCCAGCGTAAGTAACATATCTGGCACCTTGATTTTTACGATAATAAATGAGTTTAAAACACCAACTAATAATGATGCAATAATAGCAGAAAGTATGGCAATAACTGTGTTCTGCGAAAACCAAACAAACATTGAAATAACTATTGCATTTGATAAAGAAGCAACAGATCCCACAGATAAATCAAACCCATTGACAGAAAGAGAAATCGTGATACCAATAGCAATGATTGTCACAATGGATATGGACCTTAAGATATTAATTATGTTATTTCCTTGAATAAATGCTGGGTTAGATGCAGCAAAAACAGCTATTAAAATAAATATTGTTAAAATGGTTCCATACTTATATAAAAATTGAAAAAGATCAAATGATTTCTTTGAATTGGTTGATTGTACAGGATTTACATCTGCCATCCTAGTTGCCTCCTGTTGAATAATATAATAGTTCTTCTTCATTCGTTGCATCTGTTTCTAATTCCTTAGCGATTTGACCATCATATAGGACGTATAATCTGTTTGTAATACCTATAATCTCAGCCAATTCAGAAGATGCATAAATAATTGCTTTCCCTCTACTCGCAAGCTCACTGATCAGGTCAAAAATATCTTTTTTAGCACCAACATCAACACCCTTAGTTGGTTCATCAAAAATATAGACATCCGCATCGGTTATCAGCCATTTACCTATTGCGATTTTTTGTTGATTACCTCCAGATAAATTTTGCACTTTCGTTTCCTCTGAAGGTGTTTTAATCCCTAAACTTTTTATTAACTCAACCGCCTTTTGCTTTTCTGCTTTTCGATTCAAAAAGCTAAAAGGCTTGGTAAATGCTCCTAGATTCGCTGCAGTTAAATTGGTCACTACAGATTCTTGAACAAGAATCCCTTCTTTTCGCCTTTCCTCTGGTACTAAGGCAATCCCAGACTTTACAGCTTGGTATGGGTTGGAAATTGACAATTTCTTTCCTTTAAGTTTTAACTCACCAGATTTCACTTTTGTCTCTCCAAATAATGCCTTGCACAATTCTGTCTTCCCCGCACCTACAAGACCTGCAATCCCTACAATCTCACCATGACAAATCTGTAATGAAACAGAATTCAACTTTTCAGAATCACTTAAATTATTTACTTCAAAAAGCAAATCTCCCGGATGAATTGCTTTTTGAGGAAATTGCTCCTCTAACTCTTTTCCTAGCATGCTTTCCACTACTCGATTAGGTGTTGTTTCACTTATCTTTTCGTGAGTTACAAGTTTTCCGTTTCTCATAATTGTAATGTCATCACATATTTCAAAAATTTCAGGAAGACGATGTGATATAAAGATAATCCCAACATTCTTTTCTTTTAGTTCACGAACAATACGGAACAATTCCACTGTTTCAGAGTGACTTAATGGTGCAGTTGGTTCATCTAAAATTAAAAATTTGCAATCCGAAGAAACTGTTCTTGCAATTAGAACCATTTGCTTCTCAGCCAAAGTTAATTCACTAACAAGTTTCGTGGAAGATACTTTTATATTCAAGCTGTTTAATATAGTTGTTGCATGCTCATGCAGCTTTTTCCATTTAATAAATTGTCTCTTTCCCATTTCATTCACAGTCTTTGTAAGCATAATATTTTCTCCAACTGTTAAATAAGGAATAAGGGCAGTGTCGACTTCTTGATGGACAATTTGTATACCATTTTTTTGTGCATCTTTAGGTGACTTGATGATCGTTTTGGTCTGGTCAACTGAGATTTCCCCGGTATAGTGAGTATAAGCACCTGATAGCACCTTCATTAGTGTTGATTTTCCAGCACCGTTCGCACCAATTAAAGCATGTGTAGTTCCACTTTTCATAATAAAGTCAACCTCATCTAATGCTTTTACACCAGGAAATTCTATTGAAATTTTTTTCATTTCTAATACTGAGTGATTCATCAATTTGCCTCCTTTCTACTAATTTACACTTCTATGGGATTTAATGTATGTGAGGTAATCAGAGGAAAACGAACACTCTCATAACCTTAGAGAGTGTTCGTTAAGTCTAAAGCATTATTTCTTATAATATTCTTTTAACGTTTTCATCCACTCTTCTTCAAATGCAGTAGATTGGCCCCAGCCTTCCACAGTATCTGCCAGATTCACCATATTAATTGGCTCACTTGACTGTAACAATGCTTCCTGTGAAATAAGAGAAGCTTCAAGATTATACGCTTCTGGTGTTTCTTCTCCCGCAAGCTTTTTCGCTAACAATCTCATATCAACTGCACCAATTAACTTCGGATCAACAGCTGCTGTGTACTTCCAAGAACTTTCTTCATTTTGCATTTCTTGAAGATCTGCATTTGAAACATCAATTCCATAAATCTTAATTTCATCTCTTCCAGCTTCTTTAATCGCACGCGCTGCACCTATTGCAAAAGCATCCCATGTTGCAAAAATCGCATCAATTTCACCTTTTGGATGTTTGTTCAACATTGCCGCCACAGCATTTTGTGTTTGAACAGATGTATCTGCTGCTGCAACTCCAAAGCGTTCAACTTCTTTAATACCTGAATTGTTAGCAAGAATATCTTGGTATACTGCGTTTCTTCTCACCATTGGTGGGAATCCGTCAACCCATAGATAAACAATGTTTGCTTCCCCGTTTGTATCTTGAACTAATTGATCTAACGCGAGCTTTGCTAACGCCTCATCATCTTGTGAAGTTAATGTTACCCCTCCAATTTCAGCTAACCCTTCATTTGAATCAAATGTAACAACACTTTTTCCTGCATCAACAAGCTTTTGAACAGCATCAACAGTTGCTTCATCATCTCCATGTGAAATGATAAAACCGTCATAGTCTTCCTCTAAGCCCTGGGCAATAGCATCATGGAATTTAGCTGTATCACCGTTTGCGGTAAATACATCAACTGTAAATCCTAACGCTTCTCCTTCTTCTTTAGCTCCTGCTAAAAATTGAGCTGTATGATCATCTCCACCGATTTTACGGATAACTTTGATTTTAGCACCTTCACCATTTGCAAAACGTTCAGGTACATTATCTAATGATACTTCTGGATTTCCTTTAGCTTGAGTTGATTCAGCTGTTTCTCCATTATTTGAAGAACAACCTGTCACAAGTAACGTCAGCACAATAGTCAAAAGAAATGCTGCATTAAAAAATCTGTTTTTCATCGTTGCATTGCCCCCTTATTTTCTATAAAACTTTTTAATTATGTCTAGTAATACTAGGCAACAAAAAAACCTCTCTAAAGATAGAGAGGTTTCACCACAATTTTAGGAGTCTCCTCTCTTATCTTTCAAAGCTTTAAAAGCTTTGCAGGATTTAGCACCAATTCTAATTGAACGGTTGCCGGGCGTCATCGGGCCAGTCCCTCTGCCACTCTTGATAAGAGATCTTTTTATGCGATTAAGTAAAATAAACAATAAATATACTTTAATACTCTACAGGATAGATGTCAATCATTAATTGAATATTTCTAATAGTTATTATAAAAAATCAATTGGATCAATTTCATAATGTATCATTTGTTACCAAAAAACGTATAAATTTCACATTTAATAATGTTCTTATCCGTGTATTATTTTTTATTAACATGTTCAAAATGAAGAAAGATGTTCGTTTTTTGACTTAAGAGTCATAATTGAAATTAACTCAATTATATACATTTGATACCTGCAAGTGTCTTAAGCGTTTATTAATTTCTGATTCAAATGTTACTTTTGTTGCTAAATAGTCAAAAATGCCACTATCAATAAGGAGTTTCGTATTTTCAGAGCTTCTAATTCCATCTGAGGTTTTCTGTATATACTCTCCGATTCCCTTTATTAATTCAACAAGATATTTTGTATCTAATTCTTCTAATTTATAATCTTCTCTCCTAGAAATTGTTCTGGCTGTATAATCAATTAAAACTCTTTCATATGTAAAAAAATTAATGACTTTCCAATCCTCTTTAGATAATGCCATTCTACTAATCTCCTTATTTTTATACCTGTTATCATTATAAAAACAAGAGGATTCTAAAATAAACATTTTTCCTTCGTAAAATTCAGACATAGTCTACACTTTATCGACAAAACTATTATTTTGGAT
>NZ_JBLUOI010000113.1:0-10842 GCF_048059995.1 Metabacillus sp. YM-086
CTTTTTTTTATTCTTAAACCATTGATAATAAAGGGTTTACAAAAATTTTTAAAAATTTTGTAAATTTATATCTTTATTAATCTTTATTTTATTGGCATAATAGAGAATAATAATAGGGAGATCAGGGGTGACGGCTGATGAAACATAATGAAAGGGAATTTACAGTAAAAGAAGCCTTGTTATTTAGTCAACGCGTTGCACAGCTTAGTAAAGCACTTTGGAAAACAATTGAAAAGGATTGGCAACAATGGATAAAGCCATACGATTTAAATATTAACGAGCACCATATTTTATGGATTGCCGATCATTTAAACGGAGCTTCAATTTCAGAGATTGCTAAATTCGGAGTTATGCATGTATCTACTGCCTTTAACTTCTCAAAGAAACTTGAGGAAAGAGGTTACTTAGAGTTTTCCAAAAAAGCCAATGACAAGCGCAACACGTATATTAAACTAACAAAACAAGGTGAGGAAATACTTTCAAAGCTTTTAGAAGACTTTAGTCCAGACAGAAACTCTGTATTAAAAGGTGCTTTACCACTTCAAAATTTATATGGGAAGTTTCCAGAAATGATGGAAATGATGTGTATTATTCGTAACATCTACGGCGAAGACTTTATGGAGATCTTTGAACAGTCATTCCACAGCATAGAGGATGCATTCAATGATACCCCAGGAAAAGAAAAAGAGTCTAAGTCTGAACAATTAATTTCATCAACTTAATGAACGATCACTACATTAATTCCAAAAAATCATCCATAAGAGGTCTGTATAATTTTTGCTTATGCAAAGCACGGATTGTTTCATATAAATCCAGCTTTGCATTTAATTGGCCGGCAAATTGCGTAAGGAGGTCTGTAAAGATCACTAACCCTTGCGCTTTTTGTTCATTATGGTTCGCACTAAGCTCATTGCAAATTGCATGAATTTCTTCAATTTCTTCCTTAGATAATCCTTTACTCATCACCATATGATAAAAAGGAAATTTTTCCGGTTCCAGCATTTTAATGAATAACGTTTGATAATATTCCAATGTCTCCAAACGCTTCTCTATAGAATCCATTTGTTACCCTCTTTCTCGTACATACATTATTGTCCTTTATTTTATAGTATTAGCGAATTTTAAGAAAGTTTTAACGAATACTTTTGTTATTGAAATTAAACAGAAAGTATGAACCAACATCTAAATTGATACTTTTTATCTAAAAGCTATCCAATTCCAAATTCCATATTGATTTTTTCTTTGCACCGTCGTACAGTATTGTAGTAATTAGATTTAGCAAATGTGGACGGTGAGACGATGAGCTGCTGGAAAACCATCAATCTTACAAAAGATATTGGACTATACAGAATCATATTAATATCTTTGTTAACGATGATTCTTTCGTTTATTTTAACCTACTTACCTATCAATCTTCTTTATTCAAAAGTACATCTCAAAGACGGACATTTCCTTATGTTTGTCCTGTTATTAATTAGCATGCCTCCTTTTCATAAACTGCTCCACATGATTCCATTAGTTCTTTGTGGCTGCAGAGTTTCAGCGAGGATTAAGCTTTTCCATTTATTCCCGACAATTCAATTAAAAGCATGTCAGGGAATGAAAAAAAATGAAATGATTGCTTCACTCCTAACACCTTTTGTCACATTCTCCATTCTCTTTGTACTTGGGAGTATATATTTGCCTACCTACATGCATTATTTTAGCATTGCAATGGCATTTCATATTGGACTTTGTGTTCCGGATTTTCTCCTTTTAAAACATCTACTCTTTGCTCCTAAGCTATGTTTTATCGAAGAATTTGAGGATGGTTATGAAGTTCTTGTTCAAAATAAATAGAAAAAGTGATAAGCTCTGGCTTGTCACTTTTTTATATGTTATAAAGCTTGAACTTAGGGCTATAAAAATAAGAGCAACTATGGGCCTGTCTTTTCTACTAGGGCTTTCCTGTGCAGTGTGATCTTTACATATATTTGAAATGTAATAGTTGTCAAATGCTATCTTTTTCTTCAATAGTCTGGTAATCTAATATGTATAATGAGGGAAGGGGGATCTCAAAATGATAATCTTCTTTATCTTGTTTGCAGTCTTTATCTTGTTTTATATAAACAAGCTTACAAATGCTTTATGCTTAGTTCGTGAGATTCCTGAAGACCGCCAAACAAAAGTTTTTAGAACAATAAATGTTCTTATTACCATTTTGTTAATCTCTTCATATATTGAAATTCTGTATACCTAATTCATATGTTTTATCTTCTTAGTAGCCTCGGTTAAAATGATCTCATGCTCCATTCCTGCAAAGGTTATGTATGAGTGTTTTAAAAACGCATGTCTTTATTTTCCTCGAGGCTCAAAATTTCATTATGGAAAAATACAAAAATCATACATATCTAAAAGTTAAAAAGCTAACAGGGACAACCTGTTAGCTTTTCTTAATGATTTATCTTATAACCATGCTGCACCAACAATGATTAACAAGATGAACAATACAACGATTAACGCGAATCCACCTGTATATGCACCGCTCATTATTACACCCCCTTTTCAAGGTGATACAAATAATCTTTATTTATATGACTTTATTAAAGGTAAGAAGCTCCAATAATAATTAATAGGATGAACAATACTACAATCAAAGCAAAGTTTCCTGTAAAACCGTGGCTCATAATTAATTACCTCCTTTATCTCTTCCCTGTATCATATGGTCATTTGTACTCATGTGATTGGACTGTTGCCCAATTCCTTCAAATTTTATCTTAATGTCTTATAATGACATTGTAAGATTTAAAGATAAGAAGCTCCAATGATGATTAACAGAATGAACAGTACTACAATCAAAGCAAAGTTATTTGAATAACCAAAGCTCATAATGAAATCCTCCCTTATCTTTTATACTTTATTCTATGGTCATTTGACTTGAGTTGATTGGACGTTTGCCCAATTTCCTCATTGTTTTATCTTAGTGTCTATTAAGACATCTCAATAGTGTCGATTAAAGATAAGAAGCTCCAATGATGATTAACAGAATGAACAGTACTACAATCAAAGCAAAATTATTTGAAAAACCAAAGCTCATAACAAGTACCTCCCTTATCTTTTTCTTTATCATAAAGGTCATATTTGTTCATAATGGTTGGATCGTTGCCTGTGATTATGTCTTTCAGGCCATCTCATTTTAATTAAAGGTAAGAAGCTCCAACGATAATTAACAGAATGAACAGCACAACGATTAAAGCAAAGCTATTTGAATAACCAAAGCTCATAACTAATTACCTCCTTTTCTCTTTACACTTATATCCTATATAAATTCAGGCTTTTTGTTTGGACGTTTGCCCAGATTTGAGGAATTAGCTTATTTTTTCTTTAGGCATGCTTAGGTTATGTTTTAGTGCTTAACATTTTCATTTAAGCAGAATGAGTTTTCTTTATTACATGATTTTAGCTTTCTTCTTATTTGGAGAAGCTACATAAGGGTAACCATTCTCCCATGGATTTCCTAATCTGAAAAAACTTTTTGAACTTGTCACATTATGGTATAGTATTTCTTGTACTATCTAAAATACATAGCAAGCTAGATACTGTTTAAATTTCATAACTAGGAGTTGTAGTAAAGATGAAAAAGATCGCAATTGTATTAGCAGCAGCAACTAGCATACTTGCACTAAGTGCTTGCAACAATAATGCTGACTCTGAAGTTGTTGTAGAAACAAAAGCTGGTAATATTACGAAGGACGAATTTTACGATGCAATGAAGGCTCGTTTCGGTGCAGATGTGTTAACAGAGCTCGTTCATGAAAAAGTATTAAGTGAAAAATATGAAGTAACAGATGAAGAAGTTCAAACTGAATTTGATAACTTAAAAACACAATACGGTGCTCAATTTGAAAGTGTTGTCCAAACTCAAGGTGAAGATGTTGTAAAACAAATGGTCAAAGTGGATCTGCTTAGAAAGAAAGCAGCTGAAGCTGAAGCTGAGGTAACAGATGAAGATATTAAGGCTTACTACGATACACTGGAAGGTCAAATTAGAGCAAGCCATATTTTAGTCGCAGATGAAGCAACGGCAAAAGAAGTGAAGGAAAAATTAGATGCGGGTGAATCATTTGAAGATCTTGCAAAAGAATATTCTACAGATCCTGGTTCAGCTCAAAACGGTGGAGATCTTGGATGGTTTGGTGAAGGTGCAATGGTTCAAGAATTCCAGGATGCAGCCTTTAAATTAAAAGAAGGTGAAGTAAGTGCACCTGTAAAGTCAGATTATGGTTTTCACATCATCAAAGTAACAGAAACAGTGAAACCACTTGAAGAAATGAAAGAATCCTTAAAAGAAGAAGTTCGCAACCAAAAGATCCAACAACCTGATACAATCCAAAATGCGTTAGACAAAGCAATTAAAGAATCAAATGTAGAAGTGAAGGATGAAGACTTAAAGGATACTTTTAAAGCAGCAGAAACGGAAGAACCAGCAGAAAAAGAAGAAGAAACAAAAGAATAATTCCACTAATTAAAGGCTCTCGTCGTTTTGACGAGAGCCTTTGTTTGTAGCAAGCAATATCTTAGCTTGCTGTTTGATCGTCTTGTAGCTCCTGTTGCTGTGTTAACAGATCTCTTTTTTTCTGACGTTCCTGTTCAATACGGTCAAGATATACTTGACCCTCCTGTTCAATGAACGTATCATCAATTTGTTTATCTTGTCGTGCTGTTTTAAATGCCATATATCCACTTACAAGAATCCCTATAATACATAAATAAATCCACCAAGGCATAACGAACATTATACTTCCTCCCCTTTTAAAGACTTGTACACTTGAACAAGCTCTTTTGTAGGAGCATATGAACGAAATAGCGTTTTTATGCCTATTTATTTATGAAATGTCGGCTTATAAAAGGAACGGTTATCAAGAGCAAATACTCTTTCTGTGTATTCCCCTGGCTTAACTCGTTCAAGGGCACGATCCATCATATTCATTTTTGCATCAAGATTATCAATATAATGTAAAATTTCTGCTTCTTTAATCATAGGTGGTTTTGGACTACCCCATTCAGCCTTTCCATGATGACTTAAAACGAGGTGCTGTAGGACTACTACTTCTTCCCCTTCGATTTGAAGGTGTTCAGCCGCTTTAGCAATTTCATTTACCATAATGGATATATGACCTAGAAGATTTCCTTCAACTGTATAAGTTGTGCTGATTGGTCCAGACAATTCAGTCACCTTTCCTAAATCATGTAGAATAACTCCTGCATAAAGAAGATCCGTATCAAGACTAGGATATAAAGTAGCAATTGATTTTGCCAAATCAAGCATTGAAACAACATGATAGGCAAGACCAGATACAAACTCGTGGTGGTTTTTTGTCGCTGCTGGATATTCAATAAAAGCAGCACCGTGCTTTTTCAATAAATACCTAGTAATACGCTGGATATTTGAGTTTTTCATTTCAAAAATGTATTGTGTAATCTTCTCATTCATCACTTCTTTTGCTATAGGAGCAGTTTCGAGAAGATCTGAAATTTCAATCTGCTCTTCGTCATGCTTCGGACGGATCTTGCGAATTTTCAACTGATTTCGTCCACGATAATGATGAATATCTCCTAATACTTTGACAATGCTTTGCGGGGAATAGAGGACTTCATCATCCTGTGATGCATCCCAAAGCTTTGCTTCTATTTCCCCTGATGTGTCTTGTAAAATTAACGTTAAAAAAGCTTTACCATTGCTTGCAATTCCTTTAGTGGAAGTTTTGATTAGTAGGTGTACTTCAACTTGTTCTCCAACGTCATAATGCAAAATCCCTTTTCCCATTTATAAAGCTCCTCTCGGTTGGATCATCTTTTTTTACTTCTTACGTTTTAGGCATTGTTGTAATCGCCATGCTTCTTTTTAAACATCAACATTTTATATACGTATCGCTAGTATAGCATAGTTCCTTTATTCTTTCGGCTGCCATACACTTTCATTTAAACCAAACTAACTAACATTTATTTGTGATAGGTTAACCATATTCTGAGACTGATAGGAATTTGCCATATGCTCGTGGCATGTAAAATAAATCACTTGATTCTCTTCTTTAAGTTCATTTAATAAAGAAATGGTGTTTGATGTTCTGCGATGATCAAAATGAACAAAGCTATCATCCATAATAATTGGCAAATTCACTTGCTTGTTTATATTTTTTATAATCGCTAGTCGTATCGATAAATACAGTTGTTCCGAGGTTGCTTGACTTAGCTCTTCTGCAAAAAACTTTGTTCCATCATGTCGCTCCACGATAAACGACTGCTTATCATTTGGTAAATAGACATTGTGATACATGCTAGATGTAAGTCTTGTAAAAAAGTAAGCTATTGATGTCATTAACTCAGGTAATTTTTCTTCTCTGTGCCTCTGAACTGTTTTGTGTAGCAAATCTTTAGCAAGTGCTCTAACAATCCATTTTTCTGCTTCCTCTTTAACAATAGCCTTTTTATTTTCAAAAGAATGTCTTAGTTTTGAGTACGTTCCACTCTGTTCCATCTCTTCTAATTTAATGAGGGTGCTGGATTGTTCTTGTTGGAGTTTCCTTTCACTTGCTTCAAGTACGTTTATTTCCTCCTCTACCTCTTGTAACCTTACCTCAATATCGTCAATTTTTGTGTTGGAAAGTGTGTCAATATCAATGTCTTTTTCTGTAGCTAACTGTTTATCAATCCATTGCTTTTGCTTTCGTACTGCCTCTCGTTGTTCATGCAGTTTTGCTTGTTTGCGGAACTCATCTTCTGTTTCACATCCACTACGTTCGATAAAATCTTCTTTTTGCTGTTTTAAAAATGTAGTGCTTTGAACATATTCACGAAGTTCTTCATCTAACTCTCTTCTTTTCTCTAATAACTGTTTTTGTTTTTCCTTCTTTGTGCCTTCTATGCTCAACTGCTTAGACAACTCATAAACTGCTTGTTCAATGGAGTTTCCATCAATATCACAAGCCTTTATGATCTCGTCAACCATTTGTTCATACTTTAACAATTCCTGTTTTATTAAATTTTCTTCAGCGATAAGTTTGTTCTTTTCAAGGATAATATGCTGAAGTTGTTGCAACAACTCAAACGCTTCTAAAAGTGCTTCTGATGATGCATGCTCATCAATCTTCAACAACTTAGCTAAATGAGCTTGCTTTTGTTTTAATTGAAACTGAGTTTTTTCCCACTCCTCATATTGCTTTACAATTCTTTCGTAGTTTCTCTCTTGTTGTTGAAAAAGTAGTTGCTCATGGTGGAGCGTTTGTTTTATCTTTTGATCATAATCAAGAAGGTGGATTAATTCTGGTAATGATTGAGAAGAGGATGACTCATATGCCATTCCCTTTTTTAAATCCTCTTCAATTTTCTCAAGCTCCATTGTTAAATGTAGAAGAAGTGGATCTTTTTTCGTTTTTTTATTTTTTACTTGAAGAATGAAGCTAACACCTATTGCTATACAAACAATTAGAATTATCCAATGCTGCTGGATGAAGGACCATACCATACCAATTAGGGAGAGCATCACTAAGAAAAAAATTAACATCGTTCCTACCTTTTTCTCCTGTTTATGCTCCTTCCTACGCCTTGTTAATTCATTTAAAAGTCTCTCTCGTTCTTGTTGAAGATGCTTCGTGTTAACATTCTTAGATTCTTCGACCTTCTGTTCCATGTTCTTTCTTTCATCATCAGGTAGCTCTTCTTTACGCAGCTCATTTATTTTCCATTCAGTTTCTTCAATTGAACTTCTTGATTGTTCAAACTGCTCATCCAACATTTGCTTTCTTTGCTTGACCTGCTGATCCTCAAGTATGATCTTCTTTATTGCTTCCTTCATTGGAATGGTTGCATTTATTTCAAATATTTCTTCATCACTAAAATGAGGATAGAGTCTTTGTTTAAGAAGTTCAACTTCATACTGTAGTTGTTCAATTCTCTTTATTAAATGAGATTGTTTCTTTTGCTTTTCATCAAAAAGAGCAAATTGTTCACGTGCTTCTTGAATAGCTTTTTTATTTTGAATATATGCTTCATTTATTAGTAAATCTTCTAGCTCTTTGTTCACTTGCTCATAGTTACTTTTTGAAGAATGTAATTTGACCTCAAGTGGCTGAAGAGACATATTAAACTGATCTAGCTGCTGAATGGCATCCTCCGGAAAAAGCTCTGTGTCAGGCAAGGACTTTAATTGTTCTAAACACCAGTTTCTTTCCTTAATGAGGGGAATAACAGATTTTATTCTTTCTAACTCTCTTTGTAAAGACATGTTTTCTTTTTTCGCAACTACTACTTGAGATAACTTTTCCTTAAGGGATTCTTTTGCTTTTAATAATTGCTCGTAGTCACTATTTTTTCTTTTAGCTTCTAACATCTTAGCAGCGCTATCCTTTAATCCCACTAGCTCTTCATTTAATGTTGGCTTCTTACCATTCGGCTTATAAATGAGTTCCTGTTGCTTTGTTAATTTATCCTCAATCGTAAATAATGCATCAGCACCATAAATGCTTGATAAAAATAAGAATTTCCCAACTTGATCTGAGCTCATTTTATGAATTTGCTGTAGGCCATGAACATCAAACGAGAAGATAGAACGATACGTTTCTTTATCTAATCCAGATAATAACTCACCTAAATATTCTTCATCTCTTGTTGTTCCATCCTCCATCTCAATTGTGACCTGCCCACCAAATTTCCCTGGTACTCTTTCTATTTTAAGTCGCCTGTTCTCTTCACCTCTTAAAATTAAATAACCCCCATAGCTTGTTGCTCGTTTAGGCTCATAACGATTTTCTGCTTGTTGTTTAGTGGGAAAACCGAATAAAATGCTATGTATAAATGACATAATTGTAGATTTGCCGGCTTCATTTTCCCCATAAAATACAAATAGGTTGGACTTACCTAAATAAAAATGCTGATTTTCGAATTTACCGTAACCATAAATATGTAATTCTTCAATTTTCAAAGTGTTCACCTCACTTTATTTCACCTTGTTGTAAAAGTTCGTTTTGTAATAATTTCTCCGCTTCCTTCAGTAGCTGCTTTTGTTCTTCTAAGGTGTAATCTTGAAAATATTTCCGATATACTGGGTGCTTAATAAGTGGGTTTATCACTTCTTCAAATGAATGATAATCGTCTACTGTTTTTTGCAAATCAGTATAGAAAGTGGAAAGCTTAGAAGTATCAATCCTCTTTTTATATGTTTTATTAGTAAGTTTCACAATCCAAACAAAGTTTTCCTGCTCCTCCGCACGTTCATTAAAAATATCTATAATATCATGGGCAATGTCCTGTTGCTGCAGAGTATCAGCTAAAGAACCTGCCCCTGTTAAAGTGATTGTTAAACATGTTGGCTGAGCTTTCTTTTGAATGGATTCAATGGCTGTCTCACATTTAATCAGTAATTCAGAAAAGTGAAGAAGTCCATCAATTGATATTTCAACGTCTTCCCACAAGATTTCTTCAGTAGAAACAAACGTACTTTTCGTTACTCCTTCTTCCAATTCAACTACATAACAGCCCTTTTCTCCAGTTTCCTTACGATGTCGTCCTTGAATGTTCCCTGAATAAGCAATCACTTGATGATTTTCATATAAAATCTGACGCTTATGAATGTGCCCTAGAGCCCAATAGTTAAATTCTTTCTCAATTAGCTCATGAAGCTTAAACGGACAATACACATCATGCTCTTGACTTCCCTCTATCGACCCATGCAGCATACCTATATGATACACAGAAGGATTTTCCTTTTTTATATATTGAGAGGTTATATTTTCCTGTAGAGATCGGGTTGGATAACTATAACCATAAATATAGGCGAGCGGTATGTCTTTTTTACGATATTCCTTCATTTCAACCGAATGACTTGAAAAAACATGAACATTTTCAGGCCACTTCAGATCAATCCACTTTCCACTCATATGATCATGATTTCCATGTATAATGTAAACTTGGATTCCCGCTTGTTCTAATCGTTCAAATTCTCTTTTTAGCTTTAACTGCGCCTTTAAACTTCTCTCATCTTCATCGTACAAATCACCTGAAAGTAATAGAAAATCCACTTCTCTTTCAATCGCAAGTGATATCATTCTAGAAAAAGCTAAGAATGTACTTTCTCTCACTCTTTCAAAAAGATTTGAAGGCATATGCTTTAATCCGATAAACGGGCTGTCCAAATGGAGATCAGCAGCATGTATAAACTTGATTGAACTCATATTTGTCCCATCCTTTATAAACCACGTAAACAATTAATATTCCCTACTTATATAGTATCATCTCCAAAATACGAATGCACGTTCTGTGATGATTAATTTTACGTATGTGTAACTTATCGTTCTCCTATGTATGAGAAAAACAGAAGCATTTTTAAGAATCACAAGATCCTTATCTTAAAAAAGGTAAAAAGAACACTACTAGCATTATAGACTCTAGCCCCGAAAGTAAACTCGTACCAGCATCCTCCAACCTTCCATCTTGGTAAAAGAATGTTTCATATTCCTGCAGGAAAAGTATAATAGAAGTAAGAATCATATAATTATAATGTTTACAACAAGGGGAGGAAATGAAGATGGGGACTTACTATTTAACGGTTTTTGAAAAAAATGGGGAAAAACTTTTAGATGAGAGCTTTGAAGCACAATCTGAAAATGAGGCAAAAGAAATTGGACAACGTAAATTAGAAGAACAAAATTATACAGATAAAACACACCGCTGTACATCTGCAGCCGGGAAGCTCGTGTTATTTGGAAGATAAATTAAGGAACTGCCATAGTGAGGCAGTTCCTTTTTAATGTGATAGTTTGTCGTTTTTTGTCTAATCGAAGATAAACCATCAGGAATCGTTGATAA
>NZ_JBLUOI010000113.1:10939-11789 GCF_048059995.1 Metabacillus sp. YM-086
TAAATTCTTATAATCGAAGATAAACCTCCAGGAATCGCAGATAAATTCTTATAATCGAAGATAAACCTCCAGGAATCGCAGATAAATTCTTATAATCGAAGATAAACCTCCAGGAATCGCGGATAAATTCTTATAATCGCAGATAAAGCCTCCAATTCAATTAATTCCCGATAAAATGAGCCGGACGTTTTTCTAAAAATGCTGCAACTCCTTCACGATGATCTTGTGTTCGTCTCATTTCTAATTGTTTTTCAGTTTCAGAATCTAATGTTTCGAGCAAGAGCTGTTTTTCTTGTTCACTATATATCAGTTTTGAAGCAATCATCGCCTTTAATGGACGCGCTTCCAATTCCCTTTTTACCAACTCAAGCTGTTCTTCTGTATCTCCTTCATAAGCCATGTCAACAATCCCTGCCTTTAATGCTTCATCGGAGGTCATTGATTTACCTTCCCAGATTACTTGCTTAGCTTTGTGCTCTCCTAATCTTTTCTTTAAAAAGAAATGCCCTCCACCATCTGGAATAAGACCAATATTAATAAAATTCATGGCAATCTTCGCATTTTTTTCCGCAAATACCTGATCACATGCTAAAGCAAAACTTAGTCCTAAGCCAGCTGCAGCCCCGTTAAGAAAGCTTACTGTTACCGCAGGCATCGTGTATAAGCTGACAATAATGTTTTTTATATTGTTCATCACGGTTTGAAAGCCAGATTCATCTGCATTAGATAGCATCGTTTTTAAATCACCGCCAGCTGAAAAGGCACGACCTCTTCCAGTAACAAACAAAAGCTTTACATTAGAAGCAGCAACATCAGCTAAGCACTCAGCTAATTCCTGAAGCATTTCTAC
>NZ_JBLUOI010000114.1:0-11206 GCF_048059995.1 Metabacillus sp. YM-086
TTGATGATGACCCAATTATTCGTACAATGCTTGAGGACTTAATCAGTAAAAGTAAGTTTACAGATGGATTTACACTTGATATTAAAACCTTTAAAGATGGTATGGAGTTTATGGAAGCAGGGTGGCATCTTAACAACAAAGATCCGTATTTACTCATACTTGATGGCATGATGCCGAGAATGGATGGATTGGAAGTATTACAGAAATTAAGAAGTCTTCAATATCAGGAAAGATTTACAGTGATGATGCTTACATCCCGAAAAAGTGAACATGACATCTCTAGAGCCTTACAGCTTGGGGCCGATGATTATATAACAAAGCCGTTTAAATTATTAGAGCTTGAAACCCGATTAGGTCACTTAATTAAGAGGATGAAGTAATATGCTTGAGATAAGTTTAGTAGTGCTTTTTATTTTATTTCTGACAATGTTTTTTATCTTAATTAGTTTGTTTACGTATTTGCTTTTTATAAAGCATTTTCATAATCAAAAAAGGAAAAAAATTGACGATCTTAAAGAAACATATCGCTTAGATATGTTTCATTTTCTACAATCGGGTGAAGAAGGGAGTTTACAACCTGATAAAACAGAAGAAAAATTTATCGCCCTAATTGAATTGCTTAATGAATATTCTAATGTACTTGATAGTGAGGATGTAAAAGGAAAAATAAGCGAATTTGCAAATAAACACTTAACAAATTATATGAAAAGTGAACTAAAGCAGCGGAGATGGAGCCTAAGAATGAATGCTCTATACTCTGTTGAGGATTTTTATATGAATCACTTAGTAGGTGAGCTACATAAATTATATGTTAAAAAAAATGTAACACGTACTGAAAAATTTCAGATGTTAAATCTTTTTGCTAAATTTCATGATGATCAGATTGTTTATTATTTAAAGAATGTTGATCCAGCTATTTCAAATTTCACGCTATTATCTATTTTATCTCTCTTGAAAGAAGAGCAATTTAATGAACTAGCAGATGACTTTGGGGCATTATCAAAACAAATGCAATACATGATGATTGAAACGATCGGAAAAAAGCAATATTTACATCATATTAACCTAATTCAAAAATTACTTGAAAATAGTAATGAAGAGTTAAGAATTAGAGCTTTAAAGGCATTTGCTAACACAGGGGCACCAATAGACGAAGCTATATTAAGTAAGTTCTTTGAGTCAACAAGCTGGCAAGTTCGAATGATGGCGGCAAAAGTTGCTGGTGTTAGAAGACTAAGTCCATTTAAAGACCGGCTAGTTTCATTATTATCTGATCGTGAATATGTTGTTCGTTCTGAGGCAGCCAAAGCAATTTTACAGTTTAAGGGTGGGGTAGATCTATTACGAAAAGTCGTATCAGAATCCAATGATGGTTTTGCAAAGGATATGGCCCTTGAATGGCTTGGAAAGGAGGGCGTTGAATATTAATTGGTCTAGTTTTTTGGTAGTTGGTAGTTGGTTTATCTTTATCTACATGATCATCATTATTGTTGTGTATGGAGCAATGCTTGTTATTTCCCTACTCAATATACGTAAAAATTATGAGTTAGATGAGGTCGAACCTTATGAAGAATTGCTACAATCTGAATTTACAAAGCCTGTCTCCATTCTTGTCCCTGCCTACAATGAATCTGCGGGTATTTATGGGAGTATTCGCTCCTTAATAAGTATTGAGTACCCTGAATATGAAATTATTATTATTAACGACGGTTCAAAAGACGATACTCTTGAAAAGCTAATAGATCGTTTTAATATGGTGAAAATCAATCGAGTAATTAGAAAACAGTTGAATACAAAAGAAGTCAAAGGCGTTTACCAATCTACAATTTATCCTTATATGTATGTCATCGATAAGGAAAATGGGGGAAAAGCAGATGCGTTAAACGCAGGAATTAATCTTTCAAAATATCCTTATTTTTGCTCCTTAGATGGCGATTCCATTATTGAAAGAAATGCTTTCTTGAAGGTGTTGAAGCCAATTATTGAATCAGATGACGAGGTCATAGCCTCAGGTGGTAGTGTTAGAATCGCTAATGGTTGTGAAATACAGAATGGTGAGCTTACAAAGATAGATCTTCCAAAGAAACCACTTGTCGTTATGCAAATTGTTGAGTATTTACGAGCGTTTTTAACCGGTAGAGTAGGGTTAAGTGAAAATAATTTATTGCTCATCGTATCAGGTGCATTTGGCGTTTTTTCAAAGAAGTGGGTTATTGAAGCAGGTGGCTATGCTCACACTGTTGGAGAGGATATGGAACTTGTAGTTAGACTTCATCGATTAATTAAAGAAAAGAAAGCAAACAAAAAGATTATCTATGTACCTGACCCGGTTTGTTGGACTGAGGCTCCGGAATCCATAAAATATTTAAGACGTCAAAGAAAAAGATGGCACAAAGGCTTATTCGATAGTTTATGGAAGCATCGAAAATTAATGTTTAATCCAAAGTACGGTTCAATAGGCATGTTTTCTATGCCATATTTCTTTTTTGTTGAGTTTTTAGGTCCGTTCATTGAATTAATAGGATACATAATCCTAATACTTTCTATTTTTGCAGGAAGTATCTATTTAGAATATGCTATTATCTTCTTTCTACTCTCATTAATATACGGTTCTATCTATTCTATGGCTTCAGTTTTATTAGAGGAATGGAGTATGGAAAGATATCCTAAAGTGAAGCATTTTGTGATCTTATTTCTTGTATCTATAACAGAAACGTTTTGGTATCGCCCTTTAACAGTTATTTGGAGAGTAGAGGGAATGCTTGAAATGCTTATAGGGAAAAAAGGCTGGGGAGAAATGGTTAGAAAAGGTGTGTCAAATGAATAAAAAAAATGTACTGATTATCACAGGACTATTTTTACTACTTGTTTTATTCTCGTCTCCTTTTTGGTTATGGCAATTAAAAGCAAGTGAAAATGTTAATGTATTGATTATTGATAAAACGGTACCTGATCAATCTTATAGGGAACATAAAGGGTTAGTTTGGTTACTGAATCACTTGAAATTGATTAAGGATGGCGGTGATGGATACAATTCACAAAATGATTATGTTGGATTTGTGCCAAGTAATGAGCCACCTAAATTTGATACGAGAGAACTTCCGGACGATTTATCTCCTTACGATGTGTTGTATTTAGCTGATGGATACGGTGTGTATAAAGATGAATATCTTGAGGGGAATCAAGAAGGGAATCGTTCAGAGTTATTGTACGGTGGGATGACAATTGAAGAGGTTAGAGCATTATCTGCGTCTCTTATTGAAAATGAGCAAACACTTATTGCTGAATTTAATACGTTTGGATCCCCAACGGAAGAGAAGGTTCGTCAGGAGTTTTATAACCTGTTAAACATAGATTGGACTGGCTGGATGGGGCGGTATTTTAATGAATTGAGCAATGCTGAAGTGCCTGGTTGGGTGAAAAAGAACTATGAAGCCCAATATGGAAAACCTTTTAAATATACGGGAAACGGTTTTGTTTTTGTAAACGAAGAAGATCAAGTGGTTGTTTTGACGAACAAAGATACATCTGATGACCATGCCTTATTTACACTTACAGATGAAGGTTTGTCTAACTTTGATATGGATAGAACCATTCAATATAACTATTGGTTTGATATAGTAAATGCGCGTAGTAAGGAAGAGGTTCAAGCTACGTTTGATTTACCATTAACACAAAGTGGCCAACAAAAGTTAAAGGAATTTAATATACCAACAAAATTTCCAGCTGTTATTCACCATAATAATCAAATGTATGATAGCTATTATTTTGCAGGTGATTTTGTTGATCAGGAGAAAGTACCAAGTATTTATCAAATGAGTGGTTTGTCGATGTGGCAAAAGCTGTTTTCTTTTGAGCAAAAGGGAAGAACAGATACATTCTTTTGGAAGGCTTACGTACCAATGATGACGACCATTTTAACAGAAAAAGAGAAAGCAGCTGTTAGTCAAAATGCAAAAGTTGAACCAGAGGTTTTGACGAAAGAAGGAATGAAACTAACTGGTGCTGCTTCTAACGACTACCTACAAGTTTATAAAAACGGTGCCTGGGAAGATGTCCTAATTAAAGGTGTGAATATGGGGATCGCCAAACCGGGGACCTTCCCTGGAGAAACAGGCATAACAAAACAAGAATATACAAGATGGTTTGATCAGATAAGTGAAATGAATGCTAATGCTTTACGTGTTTATACAATACATCCACCAGCCTTTTATCAGGCATTATATGAGCATAACATTAGCCGTGAAGATCCTCTTTATCTCTTTCACGGTGTATGGGTAAATGAAGATGTGTTTTTTGATGAAGAAGCAGGAAGAACGGCCTATGATCCGGAAGTAATGGATGATTTTAAGGCGGAAATTCAGCGAACAGTCGATATTATTCATGGAAATGCTGACATTGAAGAAAGAACAGGTCATGCTAGTGGAAAATATGTTCATGATCTATCTCCGTATCTTCTAGGGTGGATTATTGGAGTTGAGTGGGATCCTGATAGTGTAATTAGAACAAATGAAAAATATCCTACTAAATCTAGTTATAACGGAAAGTATATGATGACTGAAAATGCCTCTCCATTTGAAGTGTGGCTCGCTGAAATGATGGATTATACAGCATCATATGAAGCGGAAAACTATCAATGGCAGCATCCAATGAGTTTTGCAAACTGGGTGACAACTGATTTGCTTACACATCCTGCTGAGCCTGATGAGGATGAAGATAAGGTATCCATTAATCCAAATAAAATAAAAGCTAAGGACGAGTTTTATTCGGGTTTGTTTGCCTCTTATCATATTTACCCTTATTATCCTGAATTTCTAAATTATGAGGAGAAATATGTTAACTTTATTGATCATCGTGGGGAAAAGAATAACTATGCTGGATATTTAAATGATATGAGACAATATCATGACATGCCAGTGGTGGTTGCTGAGTATGGAATTCCAGCTTCACGAGGGTTATCTCATGAAAATGTCCATGGCTTTGACCAAGGACATCATTCTGAACAAGAACAAGGTCAATTTCTATCGAGTCTATATGAAGATATTGTTGAACAAAATATGGCAGGAGGACTTGTTTTCTCATGGCAGGATGAGTGGTTTAAACGAACATGGAACACGATGGAATATGATAATCCAGATCGTCGACCATATTGGGATAATATTCAAACGAATGAGCAGCATTTTGGACTGTTAAGCTTTGAGCCTGATACGCAAGAAACACAGCTACAAATTGATGGTGACACTTCTGATTGGAAGGCTAGAAATGCAGAACCGGTTGCTCAGAGTAATGAAGAAGAGGCAATTAAAAATGTTTTCATGTCTAGTGATGAACGAGGTTTATTCATAAGAATTGATTATGATCAAACAAAATGGAATCCAGAAGAATATAGTACGTCGATTTTGTTAAATACGATAAAAAACCAAGGGCAATCGACCATCCCTAATGTGAAACGTGTTAATGAAGAAGGTATAGATTTTGTTGTAGAGATAAATGGTGAGGATCAATCAAGAGTGCTAGTTGATAGCTACTATGATACATTCTATTATCAATATGGAAAAGTGCTTAATATGATTGAAACAAAAGATTATGCGAATAAAAAAAATAATGGAATCTATCACCCAATACGCTTAACACTTAACAAAGAATTGACGATAAATAAAGAAGAAGGACAAATGACCGTTCCTTTTTCATCATATGAGACAGGAAAATTAACATATGGTGTAGGCAACTCACAAAAGGAGAACTCAACTTCCCTTGCGGATTTTTATATAAAGGATGGAACTTTAGAACTTCGTCTTCCTTGGTTAATGATTAATGTGAAAGATCCAAGTCAAAAAGAAATTATGGGCGATGTATGGTCAGAAAAAGGAATAGCTAGCTCTGAAATAATCCAATCTCTTTTTGCGAAGGTTGTTGTCACAAATAAAGATCAGGAACCTGTACAGATGGTACCTTCTTTAGAAGGTGATTGGATCCAATATTCTTGGGATAATTGGGATGAACCAACATATCATGAGCGCTTGAAGAAGTCTTACAATTATCTGCAGGAAACATTTAAAAAAATCAATATTAACGAATAATCAAAAATGAAAATCTCAGACCTGTGAAATTTCTACAGGTCTGAGATTTTTAAAAGAAAGCGATGTAGGGAGTTAAATAATATGTCAAAAATATTACTTGCAGAAGATGAAGAAGTATTGCGAATGCTCGTTGTTGATACTCTTGAAGATGAAGGGTATTCAATTGATGAGGCTTGTGATGGGCAAGAGGCGTATGATCTCATTAAGCAGAATGAGTATGATTTAATTCTGCTAGATTATATGATGCCTGTTTATACCGGTTTAGAATTAATTGAATTGATACGAAAGGAAAACATACAAACAAAAATCATGATGCTAAGTGCAAAGAGTCAGGCAACTGACCAGCAAAAGGTACTTGAAGCGGGAGCTAATTATTTTATGTCAAAGCCTTTTAGCCCAATACAGCTTGTTGAAAGAATTGAGGAGATATTAGGTGAAGCTCGATAAATATTTAAAAACAAGTTTGGCTAGACAATATGGTGTTTTGACTTTCACAATTATTTTTGTCTTTAGCCTTTTAGTAGCGGCTTTGATGATTTATGAAAACTCCATTTTGGATAACTTTGATAAAGAAAGTAGAAAATTGGAAGTAAAAGAAACAATTGTATCAGACCTAGATTACTCTTTTAATTTAGCCATTTCAGAAATGAGAGCCTATTTCGCTTATAAAGGTGAACAAACTTATTATAATAAGGTTCAAGAACAAAGGGATATAGTTGATGAAAAAATATCAGAACTAGAAAATGTTGCTGATACAGAAGAAGATGTACTATTTATCCAACAAACAAAGGACTTTTACGACTATTATTTTGAAGATGTAATACCTCGCTCTAAGAGTCTATATGATAATAATCAGCCAGAAGAAGTTTATCAAATAGCTGTAAACCAAAATGGTTCAGATACGATTCGAACCTATCAAAATAATATTAAAAAATATACAGATAATCTTGAAGGTCTCCTTACTATTCTGAAAGATGAGCAAAGAAAAAAAATTACAATTAATCAAATATTGTTTGGTGTATTCCTATTATTATTAGTTATTGGTATGGTTGTTTTTGTTCGAAAAATGCTGAACAATATCGGTGCTCCCTTAAATAAGCTAACCCTTGCTGCAGGTCAGATAACAGATGGGGAACCTATTTTATTTACTGATTCGTCCAATAGACAAGATGAATTAGGGCTTCTCTCTTCTGCATTTGAGAAAATGACAAAGAGTATACAAGATAAGGAACAAGACCTGAGTGCACAAAATGAGGAGTTACTTGCTCAGCAGGATGAATTGCAAGCACAGCAGACAGAGCTTGAAGAAGCTTTAGAGGTTGCTCAGAATAGAGAGATGGATCTTAAGAGACGAAATGATCTTGTAAAAGGTATTGCAAATACGCTAGATAAACAAAGAGTATTGGATAGTATTGTGCAAACAATGTGCGAGGTAATAGGGGCTGATAAAGGAATTGTTGTTGTGATGAATCGCACATATCAACATGCTAGTATTGGTCTCTCATCAAAAGGTGTAGAGAAGTTTATTCATAACATAAATTCTGGTGAGATTGAGAAGTTAAAGGAGCTTAGAAAACCTTATACAATAAAACGAGAGTGTGATGAGGAAGAAACAGGATTCCATCTTGTTAAATCCTATTGTTACGACCTGTATATGCCTGTGCTATCATCTTCAGGTGAGATAGAGGCTATTATGGTCTACTCCAGATATTCTACATCCTACAAAGAGGATGAATTAGTAGAATATGATGGACTTAGCAAACAGATTGCAATTTCTCTAGATAAAATTCATATTTTTGAACAATCTGAGGAAGAACGCTTATTAACACAAGATATTTTAGATACAATTAATGAAGGAATTCAACTTATTGATGTAAAGGGTAAAGTGATACAGGTTAATCAAAAAATATGTGATATTATTGAATGTCACCGAGATACTCTTGTTGAAGATTCATATGAAAAATGGCTTTCTAAGCTAGCAAATTCGGTTGAAAATAAACAAGAATTAAAACAATTTTTTGATTCAATTCTCATAGACGGTAAAACAGATCAGTCTTCTTTTATCTATCATCAACATAGTCCTACTAATCGTGTGGTTCAAGTATATTGTGAACCGCTGACTAGAGCAGGTGAAAAATTTGGAACAGTTATTGTCCACCGTGATATCACTAAGGAATATGAAGTTGATGTGATGAAGTCTGAGTTTGTTAGCACGGTAAGCCATGAACTTAGAACACCTCTAGCAAGTGTTCTTGGCTTTACAGAACTTATGCTGAATAAGGAGTTAAAGCCTGAACGACAAAGAAAATATTTAACAACCATTTACCAAGAAGCGAAGCGATTGACAGCTTTAATTAATGATTTCTTGGATGTTCAACGAATGGAAGCCGGAAAACAAACTTATGACAAAAAGTACGATGATCTCGTTCCACTTATCATGAATATTGTTGAAACCTATCAAGTGAATAATCCTTCTCACATGATACATTGTGATATTCAGACAAGTAATACGATGGTATTAGGAGATAAAGATAAGATTGGCCAAGTATTTAATAATCTGATAAGCAATGCGATTAAATATTCTCCAGATGGAGGAGACATCTTTATCAATGTATTTGAAGAAGGACCTAATTTAAACGTTTCTGTAAAAGATCAAGGTCTTGGTATTCCAGAAGATGCGATTCATAAATTGTTCACAAAATTTTATCGAGTAGATAATTCTGATAGAAGAAGAATCGGTGGAACAGGACTAGGTTTAGCTATTGTAAAAGAAATCATGAAAGCCCATGAAGGTGATGTTTTCGTACAATCTGTATTAAAAGAAGGTAGTACTTTTACTGTTAGCTTCCCATTAGTTATTGGGGGAAATCTTAAAGTTGATAAGCCTCATGAACCGGAAAACAAAGGCAAAGTGAATGTCATTATTGTTGAAGATGATAACAGTCTTGCAAATCTTCTTCAAACAGAATTAGAGGAAAGTCATTTTTATGTAAAAATCTACAGCAACGGGGAAGAGGCATTAGCAGCAATAAAAGAAGAAAAGCCCGATGCTATTGTCCTTGATATCATGTTAGAGGAAAAAGGGCTTGATGGTTGGGATATTATTAAGGAATTAAAAGCAATAGATGAATTTAAGTCAATTCCAATCTTTATTTCAACGGCTCTAGATGAAAAAGAAAAGGGCTTGGCTCTTGGAGCTAACGAATACCTAATTAAACCTTATCAACCAAGCAAACTGTCAAAGTTGATTCTTCAGACCTTGCTCAAAAAGGACTGGAGTGGTCAAATCCTCATTCCTAGCGAAAATGGAGATTACAATAAATAAATGAAAAAACTAGTCTATAAATTAACGGATTCGGTTTCCTAATACAAAAACTAAATTAGCACACCAAGAAGCAGTCCTATTCGCAACTGAATAAGACTGCTTCTTTTTTGTTGATTTATATGGGTTTATTAAATGGACGGTAAATATGCTCTGAATTTCAAACCACTTTTAACATGGAGACATAAAGTTTTGTCTGCAAGAAATTCTCATTGGTATTCAATTTGGTGAGCTAAAAATGATATGTAACTACCAGGGGGATGTCTGAGTGACGGATTAATTGAGTAACCGATAGTTTCAATAAGCGGAGTTCTTCCGGTTAAACTGAAGAATAGAACTCGGTTGAGGAATATAAGCGGAGTTTTTCCGGATAAGTAAAGTAAAATGGTCCATTTTCATCTTTTTCGATTAAATAGGCGGAATCTTTCCGTCTATTTAATCTATTTTTTGTGCTATTTCCTCAATAAGAGGAGTTTCTCTGCTTATTTTAGTAGCTTATTTCCTGGCAATTCTTGAAGAGTTGAAAATCACTTTTATGAGTGCTTATCTTGGTGTAAAAATGATTGGAATGTTTAAGAGACTGCTTTAAACGGTATATACTAGTGTTAATAGCTATAGAAAGGAGACTGTTTATGTTAAAGAAACACACGCTAGAAACTCATAAACGGGATGAAATGATTGAAGTCACTCATTTAGTTCAATCTTTCATAAATGATCAGAATATGGACGAGGGTGCGGTTTTGGTATATTGTCCACATACAACTGCTGGCATTACGATCAATGAAAATGCCGACCCTGATGTTAAAACTGATATGTTGCGACGCTTTGATGAAGTTTACCCATGGAAGCTTGTCAAAGATTTACACGGAGAAGGTAACACGGCAGCACATATGAAAGCGAGCACTGTTGGCAGCTCGCAAACAATAATCGTTACAAATGGAAGATTATTACTAGGAACATGGCAAGGAATTTACTTCTGTGAATTTGATGGCCCAAGACAACGTGATGTTTATTTTAAGATCATTAGATAAGTGTGAAAGTTTAATGAAATATGTTGGTTGTGGAAATAATAAGCTCCACCCTAAAATGGTTTCTTTTATTTGTTTTATGGTAAAATGAGAAAACATAAAGCACATACCGTTTGAGGTGAAGTATGGAATTTCAGCTTATCTTTTTGGTTTTCCCAGTCATCGTACTTATCATTTCAATAGTTGGTTACATTGTGACGAAAAAAACCTATGTTACACCAGCCATTTTATTTGTCCTCTTTACCTTTTTAATGCTCCTTCTATTCAATGAATCCTTTTTCATTTGGGTGCTACTATACACACTACTTTCTGTTATTGTGACAATGATTATGTACTTATTCGATAGAATAAAAAGGAAGAGAACTGAATAAATGTAAATAAAAGGCAATCGGTCGTTCCCGATTGCCTTTTATTATTAGATTAATGATAAAAAGTGGCACTGCCTAATTTACTAACGATTGTTTTTGAAGCAAGAAAAGTTGGAATCTGAGCTCTAGTATTAGAGAATTGATAAAGATACCGGTTATCTAATCTGGTAACTTGTGATAGAAGATACGCAGACTCCGTTGCATAAGCTTTTCTTCTCTTATTTAAGGATTCAATGATTCCATCTGCTGTTTTTATTCCGATACCATGACCGAAATAAAGGTCATTACCTAAATCAATTACATTTTCTCCTCGCCATTGTGGCGTTTTGGGATTAAATTGAGGATTATCAAAATACAAGCAATCTCCTGGTAAGTAATCATTTCCCCGTCTCGTATAAATTGGCAAAT
>NZ_JBLUOI010000115.1:0-11114 GCF_048059995.1 Metabacillus sp. YM-086
CTAAAAATAGCAGACAAGCTTCGCGAAAAACAACAGGGCTTGGCGCTAATAACTGGAGAAAGCCTTGGTCAAGTGGCTAGTCAAACATTGGAAAGCATGGTTGCAATTAACGATGTAACAAATACTCCTATTTTAAGACCATTGATCACAATGGATAAGACAGAAATCATTTCGATTGCAAAAGAAATTGGAACACATGATATCTCTATCCGTCCATATGAGGATTGTTGTACAATTTTCACCCCAGCAAATCCTAAAACAAGACCTAAGGTAGAAAAAGTATCTAGATTTGAAAGCTTCGTTGATTTTGATGAACTTGTAGATGAAGCCGTTTCTAACATAGAAGTATTAACCATTGCTAAAGAGAGAGAAGCTGATTTTGATTCTTTATTCTAATGGTTGAGCTTAGATAAATGTGAATTAGTTGTGAAGAATTTCCAACTAAAATAATGAATGAAGCCATGTGTATTTACACATTCTATACTCACAAGGAGGTGATACACATGGCACAAAACAGTGGATCTAATAGCTCAAACCAACTTGTTGTACCTGGTGCTGCACAAGCTATCGATCAAATGAAGTATGAAATCGCTTCTGAATTTGGTGTTAACTTAGGACCAGAAACAACTTCACGTGCTAACGGTTCAGTTGGTGGTGAAATCACAAAACGTTTAGTTTCTTTTGCTCAACAACAAATGAGCGGTTCTTTCCAACAATAATTAAATAAATAATGGCTACTAAGGGTGGGGGAAACCCCACTCTTTTCATGTGAAAAAAGGGGTGTTTTATTTGACTAGAGATGATCGAGAAGAAATAGCAGAAGAATATGATGGAGAAAGAGAACAACGACAAAAACTCCAAAAAAGTAGAAAACAACAAAGAAAAAGAAGAAATGAACCAAAAAATGCTAAACAAGCAAATGAACAAAGCTAAGATAAATTCCTGACAGGCCTTATTGGGTCTGTTTTTTAGTTTACTCTAGATTATTATGTCGGAAATCCGCATATAATCTGTCATAATGAAGTTTCATTAACATTTAAAAAGTTGGGTCGATTAGGTATAATATGAAGTATAAATGTGAAGGAGGGGGAAATATGGTAAGAGAAGAACTTCTTGCACCACCAATTTATAATCTAGTTGAAGAAATAGAGAAATATGCTGGAGACTCCACAAAAGTTGCATTAAAATGGGAAAACGAACAAGGTGAGAAAAAGGAAATTACCTACCATTCATTAATAAATCGAGTAAATCAGATTGGAAACGCTTTAATAGAGCAGGGGTTAAAGCCTGGACAAACAGTTTTAGTGGTGATTCCTAGAGTGATAGATGCCTACGCTGTATATTTGGGAGCGTTAAAGGCAGGGTTAGTTGTTATTCCTAGCTCAGAAATGCTGAAAACAAAAGATTTACAATACCGAATTACACATGGAGATGTAAAGGCCGTTATAAGCTATGGGCTTTATACAGAAGAATTTAAAGAGATAAAAGAATATCCTTCCCTAAAAAAATTTGTTGTAGAGGGAAATAAACAAGATTGGACTTCGTTAGAAGAATTGATTAGTTCACAAAGTACCTCAATGGAACCAGTCCAAACAAAGTCAGATAGCATGGCTTTTATATCTTATACTTCTGGTACAACAGGTAACCCTAAAGGGGTTGTCCATACACATGGGTGGGCTTTTGCTCATTTAAGAACAGCCGCAAAAAATTGGCTAAGTATTGATGAAAATGACGTTGTTTGGGCAACTGCAGGCCCTGGTTGGCAAAAGTGGGTTTGGAGTCCATTTTTATCTGTATTAGGTTCCGGTGCAACGGGATTGATCTACCACGGGAAGTTTGATCCAGAAAAATACTTACAACTTTTAGACGATTACAGTGTAAATGTTTTATGTTGTACACCAACTGAATATCGTTTAATGGCAAAGGTTGAAAAACTAGATCAATATTCACTTACAAACTTACATAGTGCTGTATCTGCTGGAGAGCCTTTAAATAGAGAGGTTATTGAAACATTCCAAAAATATTTTAATGTGAGTGTACGCGACGGTTATGGACAAACAGAGAACACTTTACTTGTAGGTGTTTTAAAAGGAATGGAAATTAAGCCTGGTTCAATGGGGAAACCAACACCAGGTAATGATGTGAAAATTATTAATGATGAAAGTGAAGTTTGTGCTGTAGGGGAAGTTGGAGACATTGCGGTTCACCGAGACACACCAGCTTTATTTAAAGAATACTATAAGGATTTTGAACGAACAGCTATGCAGTTCAGAGGTGATTATTATGTAACTGGTGACCGTGCCCGAATGGATGAGGATGGATATTTCTGGTTCGAAGGTAGAAGTGATGATATTATTATTAGTTCAGGATATACCATTGGACCTTTCGAGGTAGAAGATGCACTTGTAAAACATCCATATGTGAAAGAATGTGCTGTTGTTGCAAGTCCTGACGAGGTAAGAGGAAATGTTGTAAAAGCATTTGTTGTGTTAAGAAATCCTTCATTAGCCAATGAACCAGACCTTATATCGACCCTTCAGCAGCACGTGAAAGATTTAACAGCTCCTTATAAGTATCCGAGAGAAATCGAATTTATTGAAGATTTACCAAAAACAACTTCAGGAAAAATTCGACGCGTAGTATTAAGAGACCGTGAATTAAAGCTTAAACAGGCGTAGTATAGAAAAACTTTTCTTATTGCCACGTCCTAATGTGAAAGCTTTAGACATTTCGATACTATCGTACTTAAAAAATAACCAGGGGAAATTACTTCCTGGTTATTTTTTATGGAAGTTGAAATGTGGTACCATTCAGTAAATGAATTCTTTTAGGTGGAGGAATAATATGGGAACGTTATGGTATGGTGGAAACATCTACACATTAGAGCAGGAAAAAGGGAAAGTTCATGCCGTTTTCACAAAAAATGGACGAATCGTAGACGTAGGTAGCTATGAAACACTTACTACTCAGTACTCCGATGAAATTACAGAGAAACAGGACCTACAAGGTCATACAATGATTCCAGGGCTGGTCGATAGCCATCTTCATTTAATTGCTCATGGAGAAAAGCTGCTAAGACTGGATTTTTCAAGAACAACTGACTCTAGTGAGATTATACAAAGTATAAAAAAAAGAGCAACTGAAGTAAAAAAAGGAAGTTGGATTATTGGCGAGGGTTGGAACGAAAATCAATTAGAAGATCAAAGAATACTTCATCGCTCAGAGTTAGATGAGGTATCGCCAGATCATCCTGTTATGTTAAGACGTATATGTAGGCATGCAATTATAGCTAATTCAAAAGCATTGGAACTTGCAAATATTTCTAAAGAATCAGAGGATCCAGCAGGTGGGGTTATTGTCAGAGATCAGGAGCTTAACCCAACTGGATATTTGTTAGATCAAGCACAGGAGCTTGTACTTAATATCGCTCCATCCCCGACGGTAGAAGAACTGGAGTTTGCTCTTCATACATCTATTAAAGATTGCTATCAAAAAGGGCTGGTAGGAGCTCATACTGAAGATCTCTCTTACTATGGAAGTTTGGAAAATACATTAGAAGCTTTTCAAAGAGTATTAAACAATGGCATGAAATTTCGAAGTCATTTACTTGTTCATCATCTTATCGTTGATGAATTTCAACAGAAAAAGAGAGAGATTGGAGAGTTTGGTGAATTTGGTGCTATGAAAATCTTTGCTGATGGTGCACTTGGGGGAAGAACTGCGCTTCTTAGTTTTCCATATAAAGATGAACCAACAACATCAGGAGTTGCTATTCACACAAAGAAAGAGTTAGAGGAATTGGTCCAAAAGGCGAGACAATATAAAATGGAAGTTGCAGTTCATGTAATTGGTGACCTAGCATTTCAATGGACAATTGATATCATTAAAAACAATCCACCTTTAAAGGGACAACATGATCGTCTTATTCATGCTCAAATTCTGAGAAAAGAATTAATTGAAAAAGCTAAACATTTACCTATTATTTTAGATATTCAGCCTCGTTTTGTCACTAGTGATTTTCCATGGGTTATTGACCGAATTGGGGAAGAGCATTTAGAATCCTGCTATGCTTGGAAAACACTTTTAAATGAAGGAATTCACTGTGCAGGAGGATCAGATGCACCAATTGAGCCGGTTGATCCCTTATTAGGAATTCATGCTGCTGTGACAAGAACAAGCGAATATGAAGAAACAGGGAAAAGTTATCTGCCTGAAGAAAAATTATCTATGTACGAAGCTGTTGAGCTTTTTACAAAGGGCAGCGCATACGCTATTCATCATGAGCAAGATAGAGGTATGATCAAAAAAGGATATACGGCAGATTTTACAATTTTGGATCAAGATATTTTTACAATTGAACCTGATAAACTCTTAAGTACAAATGTCATGATGACTGTAGTAGATAATGACATTGTTTATAAGAAGAATGCGTTGCAAACAACATAAACCGAGGAAGGCATTCTTCCTCGGTTTATTAACTCTATTATAAAAATGTTCTCTGTACTTTTTCCCAGTAAGAATTATCTTTAAGTTTAACCGTTTTAATTGGTTGTTCGCTTAGACCGAACTCTAATTCCTGGACATGGCGAATACTTAATGCTTCATTATCCATTCCAATAACAGGATAATCATTACCATCTTGTACAACCTTAAGCTTTAATTTTCTTTTATCGCTAAGAATAAAGGAAGAGCCTAGGGTACGGTAAAGGTTATTGTTTAATGAAGCTAATTCACTCACTTGTATACACGGTAACATAGGGTCAACCACTGCTCCGTTTACAGACTTGGTATACCCAGTGCTTCCAGTTGGTGTAGCAATCAACATACCATCTCCTCGGAATGTTTCAAAATGGAGATTATCAATAAAAACATCAATAACAAATGTTTTAATGATGCTTGAACGAATAGAACATTCATTTAAGCATTTAAACGTTGTTGAATCATCGATTTTTACTTCTAAAACAGGATAACGTCTTACTTCTATTTGAGATTCATTTATTGCTTCTATCATTTTCTCAATATCATCTAAATGAAAATCGCAGTATAGGCTTAATGTATCATCAACGCCGATACCCACATACAAGCAATCTGATCTGAAATTTGTTTTTCGAGCAGCTTGAAGGAAAGCACCATCTCCACCGATACTGACAATGATGTTTGCTTTTTTATAATCATTTACAACTATAAAATCACTTTTTTTAGCAGCTTCAATTAATGTGTTAATTTTTTCAAGTGTATGTTCCTCTTTTTTGTAGAAAAAGTAAATATTACGACGATCTGTCACAATGATTCCTCCTTAGATATGTAAATCTCCACATTTTTCCTTGAAGATGGTACAATACTTTATGTTGTTTAGTTTACCACTTTTACATAAGAAAATGTTTCAACCTGCTAGATAAATCATAACATACTGCAAAAAAACAGAGGAGGTAAGAACAATGAATGGTAAGCGCTGGGGAGCTTTAGCAATCGCAGCTGTTTTATTTGTATTTTCCATTATTATCAGTTCAACGATGATGTTCTTAAATCAAAGTGAGATGTTTGCGGAAGCTTTCTCAACTGGTTCTGAATTTTCGGAGGAAGTCATTGATGAGGGCTCTGAATTTAGTAAAATTCTTGTTTTAAATGTAAATGGAGTGATCCAAGACACAGGCGAAGATGTTACCTCGTTCTTTAGTACAGCGGGATATAAACATCAAACGTTTTTAGATATGATAGAGGCTGCAGGTGAGGATAACACGATAAAAGGAGTCATCTTAAGGGTGAATTCTCCTGGTGGCGGAGTTGTAGAAAGTGCGGAAATACATAAAAAACTTCTTGAGTTAAAAGAAACTAGCAAAAAACCATTGTATGTATCGATGGGAACACAAGCAGCATCAGGAGGATATTATATTTCTACAGCAGGAGATAAAATTTTTGCTGCACCCGATACGTTAACTGGTTCTTTAGGTGTAATCATGCAGTCTATTAACTATGGTGGATTGGCTGAAAAGTATGGTGTAAAGTTTGAAACGATTAAGAGCGGACCATACAAGGATATTTTTTCACCAACCCGTGAAATGACAGAGGACGAAAGAAACATTCTACAATCTATGGTCGATAATGCTTATGCGGGATTTGTAGATGTTATCACAGAAGGACGACCATTGTCAGAAGATCAGGTACGAAAGGTTGCAGATGGTAGAATTTACGATGGAAGACAAGCAAAGGAAATTAAGTTAATTGATGAATTAGGTTATTTTGACGACACAGTTGAAGCAATGAAAAAAGATTTGAAAATTAAGGATGCGCAAGTGATTCAATATGGTACAGCTTTAGGTTTTGAAAGCCTTCTATCAATGACTGCTAGCAAAGTATTTAGGGAAGACATTGAACTGTCAAATCTTTATCAGCTTCTGTCAAATACAAATTCACCAAGGCTAATGTATTTATATTCTGAATAAGGAGGGCTGTATGTGGACGCTACATATGAGGGGTTAGATCATTCTGAAAAGGATCAACCTGTAGAAAAAGAAACAGTTGTAGACTATACAAATCTACTAGCAGGCTTCTGGATTCGTTTTTGGGCATATTTAATAGACCTGATTGTTATTGGTAGTATGAATCGTATCCTTGTTTATCCTCTGTTACAATTAATAGGCATAGATACAAATGATTCATTTATCTTTTCTATTGTTTCAATTATTACTGCCATTACATTTTTTGCATATTTTGTAATCATGACAAAACTGTTGAAGCAAACCTTAGGGAAAATGGTTTTTGGACTAAAAGTAGTTTCTGCTAAGGGAGAAGAAAATTTAAATTGGGCTACAATCCTATTCAGAGAGTTAATTGGAAGGTATATTTCAAAAATTATTTGGATTGGTTATGTGATTGCAGCATTTACTCCCAAAAAACAAGCTTTACATGATATTTTTGCTGACACCCTAGTTATTCATGAAAAAATATTTTCAAAATCAATTAAAGAAGAGTCTGTTGTTTAATCAACAGGCATCGGACTGTAGATAAACTCGATTATAATCGGTCTTGTCTACAGTCTTTTTTTGGGCTTGAGGTGAAAAGAGTCTGTTGATTTCCTTTCCAGGCGTCAAAGCGAAAGGAAACCATCGAGCAAATGGTCATCATCTCCCTTATGAAGACCATTACTCTTCGAATACCTAGCAGAAATGGTCATCATCTCTCATATGAAGACCATTACTCTTCGAATACCTAGCAGAAATGGTCATCATCTCCCTTAGGAAGACCAATACTCTTCGAATACCTAGCAGAAGTGGTCATCATCTCCCTTATGAAGACCATCTTTCTTCGAATACCTAGCAGAAATGGTCATCATCTTCCTTATGAGGACCATTACTCTTTGAATTCCTAGCAGAAATGGTCATCATCTCCCTTATGAAGACTATTTCTCTTCGAATACCTAGCAGAAATGGTCATCATCTTCCTTATGAAGACCATTACTCTTTGAATTCCTAGCAGAAATGGTCATCATCTCCCTTAGGAAGACCAATACTCTTCGTATTCCTAACAGCTGTGTTCCTCATCTCACTTATGAGAAAGTGTGGCATGCGCTGGCATAATCCCAATTTCTTTTGTCTAAAAACTGAAGCATTTGTTTAATCAACAGCCTTTTTTTTAACCTGTTTATGAAAGCAGGTTTATTTTAATTTTTAAGAGGTGATAATGCAAAATGAAAGGGTGTGGCATAATGGTTTGGATCATAGTCATTTTACTGATATTATTATTCCTTTTTTTCCTTATTTTAATGACAAGACTAACAGTTATCATTGATTTACTTCACGTCGGAGATGATGATCATTTAAAAATAAAGTTTCGTGCATGGCTTGGCATTATTCGTTATACGATATCCATTCCTTTAATAAAGGTTGATGATGAAGCAAATGTAATTGTTAAGCAAGAGCAGAAGCTTGGTGATGAGAATTCAAACAAAAAGGTGAAAAAGGGAAAAGAAAAGATTACACCTGAAGAGGAAGTAAAAGCTATACATGATGTAAAAGAAATTTTACAGCATGTAGTAGGATTACATAAAATAGTACGACGGTTTTTAAAGAAAGTAAAAGTGAAAGAATTTGAGTGGCATTCACAAATCGGAATTGGAGATGCTGCCCATACAGGAATGCTGACAGGATTAGCGTGGTCGATAAAAGGTGGGGTGGTTGGAATTGTTAGTCAATATATGCAGTTGCATACAACACCCATTATTTCAATTACACCTGAATTTAATGTTTATTGTTCAAGAACAAAATTACAATGTATGATTCAATTTCGAATCGGGCAAGCTATGTTGGCAGGTATTCAGCTTATCAAATATTGGAAAGGTGGTCGCCCTAAACTTAAGAGCAAACCATTTTCATTTTTTGCAAATTAGCATGAAATAAGATGGCTATGACCCCTTCTCGATGAGATGAGCATGACCGGTTATAATTTCTAAAGGAGGCTACATAATGAGTGATCATCCAATTCAAGGGTTAATGAAGACTGCAATGGAAAATTTAAAACAAATGATTGATGTAAATACCATTGTAGGAGATCCTGTTGAAACACCCGATGGAAGTGTAATTTTAACTGTTTCAAAGGTTGGCTTTGGGTTTGCAGCTGGAGGTAGTGAATTTAATTCAGCTAGCAAAGAAGAAGGTGATGGTCAAGGTCAAAAAACACCAAAACTTCCATTTGGCGGCGGAAGTGGTGGTGGAGTTTCAATCACTCCTATCGCATTCTTAATCGTTTCTTCAAATGGAGTGAAGATGCTTCATTTAGACGAGAGCACCCATTTATACGAGAAAATTTTGGAGGCTGCACCTCAAGCGGTTGAAAAAATTCAAGGTATATTTAAAAAGGATAAGGGGAATGAACAAAAGAATGATCCTTTAGAAGATATTAATAGCAATCAATCAAGTCAAAATCAAAAACAAGATCTAGACATTTAACTGCCTACTAGTAGGCAGTTATTTTTTCGGAAGGTAAAGTAAACTGAACTTTAAAAACATAATAATTGATAATTTTGGAAAGCTAGGCTATATTTACTCTGTACATAATTAAAAGGAGGAGTTCGGTATGGCATCTATTACGTTCAAAAATAACCCAGTTACATTACTAGGAAATGAAGTTAATGTTGGTGATCAAGCACCAGATTTTACTGTACTAGCAAATGATTTATCACCAGTTTCACTAGCTGATTCAAAAGGGAAAGTACGTATTATTTCAGTAGTTCCTTCTATTGATACAGGAGTTTGTGATGCACAAACACGCCGTTTTAATGAAGATGCATCAAAGCTTGAAAATGTTGAAGTGTTAACAGTTAGCATGGATTTACCATTTGCACAAAAAAGATGGTGTGCATCGAATGGTCTTGAAAATGTAAAAACATTATCTGATCATCGTGATGCTTCTTTTGGTGAAGCTTATGGTGTATTAATTAAGGAATTACGTTTATTAGCAAGATCAGTATTTGTTGTAGATTCAAACGATAAAGTAACATATGTGGAATATGTTAGTGAAGCAACAAACCATCCAAATTATGAAGCGGCGATTGAAGCGGCTAAAGCTGCACAATAAGGTTTAATCATGTGGGACTGACAATATGTCGGTCCTTTTTCTATTTTTATTTCGTTTTCTATTTACTGATTCTAGGACGATTACTTTGACTAAACGAAAAACAATGTCTAGAATGGAAAGAGGTAAAGTGCTAGGAGGAGTAAATGTATGAAAACAATATCAAAGATTGAAAATTTGTTTGCAGTAATAAATGAAACAGCAGATTTACTCGCTCAGGAGTGTAATATTACATACATAGAGGCGTTAGCTGAAACAGGAGAAAACTTATTTCAACAATCTATCTTACAAGAGGATTTAAGTGAGGTAACTTCTAAAAGCTTAAAAAGAAAATATGAATCTGTAACGTTAGGTTCGTATGATAGAGAAGAATTGCGAAAAGCTTTTCAATTAGCAATCTTAAAAGGATTAAAAGATGGTGCACACCCTAATCATCAAATGACACCAGATACAATAGGCTTGTTCTTGGGGTATCTTGTTAGTAAATTTGTGGGGAAACAAAACAAACTATCAATACTAGATCCAGCAGTAGGAACGGGGAATTTACTTACAACAATCCTGAATTATTTAACGATTGATGAAGTGGATAGTTACGGAGTTGAAGTTGATGATTTGCTTATTAGATTAGCTTATATAAGCGCAAATCTTCAGGAGCATCCTGTTCAATTTTTTAATCAAGATAGCTTAGAGCGATTGTTTATAGATCCAGTTGATCTAGTTGTTTGCGATCTTCCAGTTGGGTATTATCCTAATGATGTGGAAGCAGCAAAATATGAATTAAAAGCTGATGAAGGTCATTCTTATTCACATCACCTTTTTATGGAGCAGAGCATTAAACATATTAAGGAAGATGGATATTTATTTTTTGTTGTTCCTAATTCTTTATTTGAAACAAAAGAAGCGCCAAAGCTAAATGAATATTTACGGAAAGTAGCATTTATACAAGGCTTTATTAAATTACCATTATCACTCTTTAAAGATGAAAGACATGGAAAAAGTATTTTAATTCTTCAGAAAAAAGGAGAAAAAGCTACCCAGCCAAAACAAGCAATATTAGCTGAGCTTCCGAAATTTTCAAATAAAGAGGCAATGAGCTCAATTATGAAGCAAATCGATAAATGGTTTAGTGAAAACAAGTAATGAAAACCTAGAAAGAGGCTCAAAGGAGTCTCTTTTTTGATTTGGTAAAATTTGCTTAGAGAATGTCTAAAAAAGGGTGTAAATTCGTTATCCACCGTACCTAATCCATAAGTTTAATTATTTGAATTATACGAATTTTAGGTGTAACCGATTGCAATTTTATCAAGTTCTTGAAATGTCGAAATGTCAGTGTTTAAATGGAAAAGGCAGATAATAATCGGTAGCATTTTGTAGAGAATAAGAATGTAAAGATCGATGATGAATCTCTGTGAAATGATTTTTTTTTCAATATAGACTAACGATTAAATGAAAGATGTCTTGCTGATCGTTTTACATATGAAGAGTTCTTGTTAACGGCAGCTTGTATACACAAAAAAGGAGAGTTACTAAATGGCAAAAATTAT
>NZ_JBLUOI010000116.1:0-11064 GCF_048059995.1 Metabacillus sp. YM-086
AAGCTTTTGCTTACCTTCCTTGCTTTCAAAATATGAAATGCCTTTATCAACAATAAATTGAGTCACCTTTGGAATAGCAACATAAACATCATCTAAAACATTTTTAGAAAGAACCTCATTTAACGGCTTTTGCGAATTTTCCTTTACCACTTGTTCGAATTTTCTATGAAGGAAATTTCTTAAGGTATCATTTACTACTTTCTCAGGCTCATGAATATTTAATGAATTCATAAGTTGTGATGGAGTTTTTTCAGAAATCACAAGCTTTCTAATCTGTGCTTCTCCCCAAGTAATAACCTGGTCTCTAAATTGTGATTGTAAAAATTTGCGTTTCATCCCTTCTGCTGTTAACAAATGCTGAACAACCATTTTTCCTAACTGTTCAGCAAGCTCCTCTCTTCGCTTCGGAATCAGTCCCGGTGTAAAAGGAACTCTTTTTCCTAAAAAATAGAGAGGTTTATAAGGACGAAAGAGCATTTTAATTGCCAATGAGTTCGTAACTCCCCCAATGGCTGCACCAATTACAATCATTATCACTGCCATAATTACATCTTTCATTACCATCTACCTTCCACAACATCACCTTTTTTTTTCAAAAACATACGATGTTATATCAACATCTGCCTAAGAACATTATAGAGCTTGTCTGTTAGGCGAGCAAATAAGGGGTTTCTATGATGCAAAGTATGATTGAAATAAAACAGTTACCATCAACTTTTAGACCAAATATATGTGAAATGAGTGAAGGACTCCGTGTTCATTTAGGTCTCCCTAAATTCGTTCATTCCCTGAAAATTAGTTGCGGAATGCATACTGTGTCCTGTCCAATCGTATTTATAGATGAGGAGAACTTTAGTTTGTCCGTTTCAAAGGAAACGTATGAAACGCTCAATCTACCTGACAAAACCTTATTTCTTCAAGGAGAACTTAAAAACCGTAATCAACTAAAGCTAGGGCCGGTAATTGGCCTGATAACAGAGATAAAGAAAAAGGATCAGGGTGTTCATTTTGGCTCCATTCATGATTTTTGCAAAGAACTTGCCTTGTTTTCCGAAAAAAATGGCTGCTTTTTCTATGTGTTTTCGTTTTCAACTTACAATAAGGAAAAAATGAGTGGCTACTATTTACATGACAATCAGTGGGTAAAAGCTACATTGCCATACCCTGATGTTGTTCATAACCGTATTCATTCTAGAAAACTGGAAAAATCAAAAAATTTCTTAGATATCACAACTGACTTTATTGAAAATAAAATACCATATTTTAATGATCGTTTTCTAAATAAATGGGAAATTCATCAAATTCTATCTGCAAGTGAACATCTTATTCCTTATTTACCTGAAAGCATGCTCTTAGAGTCTAAATCTAATTTAGAAGATATGCTTAACGAGAAAAAGGATCTTTTCATTAAACCAATTAACGGAAGCCAGGGGAAAAGAATTTTTAGAGTAATAGAACATGAAGACAGCTCCTACTCTCTTGATTTTACTACTTTTTCCGGTGAGATCAAAAAAGAATATGATAGCTTTGATCAATTATTCACCGCTCTTTACCCTCGCTTAAAAAAAGAAGGTTTTCTCCTGCAAGAAACGATCAAATTAAAACAATATCAAAATCGAACATTAGATTTTCGGTTTTTATGTCATAAGAAAGACCTGCATCATTGGAAGGTTTCTTCAGCTGTTGCCAGAGTGTCAGGAGATCAACAATTTGTTGCTAATTTAGCAAGAGGCGGAGAAATCTTTAAAATAAAAAGCTTGCTTAATGAATTATTTGGAGAAAAAGAAGGTCTTCATTTAAAGAAACTATTATCAGAGCTTTCTTTAGAAATTGTTGATGTTGTATGTATTCAAGCAGGTGGAGAATTCGGAGAGTTCGGCATTGATTTAGCACTTGACGATGATGGCCACCCTTGGATCATCGAAGTGAATACAAAGCCCTCTAAATCAGAGGATGATCCCAAAAAAGGCAAAGTTCGTCCATCTGCTAAATCAGTTATAAACTATTGTCAGTTTTTATATGATCAAAAATAAATCTAACTGCTTCACAATGAAAGGAAACGAAAAGGAAGTGACTTAACATGCACAAAGTTACATTAGGTTTTTTAGCTGTACATCTAAATCATGAAAATGGATATGCAACAGAAATTGCCAAACGAAGTGCTTCATTTAATATCGAGTGCGTTCGTTTTGAACCTACCTCCATTGATCCTTCTACTTTAACCATTAACGGTGAAAAATATGATTCAATAACCCAAACATGGAAGATAGCTTCCTTTTCAATTCCTACTTTTATTTATGACCGCTGCTTTTATAACAATCAACAAGCATCAAAAAAAAGCAAGCCAATTGTTGACTGGTTAAAGAAAAACCCTTCAACAACATTTTTAGGGTTTGGATTGCCTGATAAATGGCAAATTTATTCAAACTTAATGGATAGTGAGCCCATCAATTCCTACCTACCTGAAACCGAAAAACTAACAACATCTGCACAAATTATAAAACATATTAGAACTAATTCTAGTTGCATGTTAAAACCTATATCTGGATCTAGAGGAAACGGAATCATTGCTGTTAGGCAAACTTCAAATGATATAAACATCACTTATCATAAAGGTCACGATAAAAAAACAAAATCATTTCAGTCATTACAGCTATTTTCAGATTGGTGTGAAAGGCTTATAAAGCAGCAAAGCTATCTGCTTCAACCCTTTCTTTCCCTTACAGATCAGGAAGGTTATCCGTTCGATATTCGCTTACTTCTTCAAAAGGATCGAAATGGAGAGTGGATTCTAGTAGAAAAAGGGGTACGTAAAGGGTATCATGGATCGTTTTTATCAAACTTAAACAGTGGTGGAGCTCCGATCACATATGAAGAATGGTCAAAGTCTTTAACAATGAAGCAAAAGTTTTTACTTGAAGATGAGCTTTCTACAATCATTACCCATTTGCCAAAGTTGCTTGATATGAAGTTTAATAGATTGTTTGAAGTAGGAATCGATATAGGTTTTGCACAGGATGGATCCACATGGATACTTGATATTAATTCAAAACCGGGTCGAAAAACCTTTGTTGAAACAAAGCCACATTTAAAAGATGTTCTTTATGAATCTCCATTAGCATATTGTCATTATTTAATGAAGCAAAGAGATAACAAAGGAGCTGAAGTCAATGAATAAAATCTATTCCATTCAAATAAGAGATACAGAGCAATTAACCATTTCTTTACCTATAACTGCTCAACATTTCGGTAAGATTGGATTCGTTTCTTTCGGTACGATTACCCTACCATGTGATGTTTTGTATGATGAAACACTCATAGATAACATTGTAATACCGAGAGAATTATCAGAACAACTGCTGCTTCCTGCCTTAGGAAAGACTCACCTTATCATTCATGACTATACATTACACCTAGGTCCGTTGGTTGGCATCTTTACGGCAGGCTTTACAGAGTCCTCATTACGCCCAATTGGTGAGCGCTCTCTTTTCTTTGCTAAGTTTTTATCCATTGATCAGTCACTTGGCATCTATTCCTTTGTGTTTGGCGCTCATCATATTAACTGGGAAGAAGGCACAATTGAAGGTTACACATATGGAAAAAACGGTTGGAAAAGAGGGACCTTTCCTTTTCCTAATGCTGTTTATGACCGACTACCAAATAGAAGAATTGAAAACCACCAAGCACTTAAACTTGTTAAAAAACGGTTAACAGAAGAATATACAATTCCATGGTACAATCCAGGTTTTTTTAATAAATGGTCCATGCATCAGCTTCTTATCCAAGATACTGAGGTTGCACATTACTTACCTGAAACCATTCACAACCCTTCTATAAGTCAGATGGAGGAAATGCTTTCATCGTATAAAAGCATTTATTTAAAGCCTGCAAATGGGAGCTTAGGATTAGGAGTGTTTCAGCTCATGTATTCACGTGAAGAGAATACATATTATTCACGTTACCGAGATGATAAGGAAATTAATAGACTTAGAAGATATCCATCTCTTGAAAGCTTCTTAAAAGCTTCTTTTAAAGACAGACTTCTATCAAGTTATCTTGCACAACAGGGAATTAAGCTTATTCGATTTGATGGTAAAGCAATTGATTTTCGAATTCATACAAATAAAGATGAGTACGGAAGCTGGAAGGTTACCGCACTAGCTGCAAAGGTTGCTGGTCGTGGCAGTGTAACCACCCATTTAAATAATGGTGGAGTTGTTAAAACACTTGAAGAAATTTATGATGACCCTCAGGAGAGAATGAAAACATTCCATAACTTAACCGAGGCAGCTATTACACTAAGTAAAAAAATTGATCAGCATATTAAAGGCTTTATCGGAGAAATAGGTTTTGATTTTGGGGTAGATCAAGACGGTCGAGTATGGATGTTTGAAGCTAATTCAAAGCCAGGAAGATCTATCTTTTCACATCCTGAGCTGAAGGATGCGGACCTTACAACAAGAAAAGCATCCCTTCAATATGGTGTTTATTTATCGAAAAAAGCAATATTTCATCCAGAGGAATTAGTTCATGAAGAAAACTGATTATGTCCCTCTTGTAGGAATTCTAGCAAGCAAAGGTGGCAAAAACCATATTTTTCGTGGTAATGCTACAGTTTTCAAAAATATCCAAAGTGAACTTTCTAAATTCGGCGGGTTATCCTTTGTTTTTACAACAGATGGTGTTGAAGAAAATGGTGTTAATGGCTATGTTTATTTTTTTGAATGGAAGAAATGGGGAAAGATTTCTTTCCCTTTTCCTGATATCATTTATAATAAAATTTCGTCTCGAAGTGAAGAAATTTCAAAAGAGGTTGTAGCGCTAAAAGCATTATATGAACAGCAAAGAAAACCATTTTTCAACTATGGCTTTTTTAACAAATGGGAAACGTACTCCGCTCTGTCTCAGGATAGTGAAATGCAATCTTATTTACCAAAAACATGGCTACTTACTGATATAGTACATATATCCGACCTTCTTCATTCTCATTACTCTCTTTATGCTAAACCCAAAAATGGTCACAAAGGATCTGGCATTTATAAGCTTTCACGAAAAGAAGCTCATTACACGATCCAATCAAATACAACCACTATTTACTACAATGAAGAAAACTTTAGGACATGGGTTAACAGTCATTTAAATAGAGAAAAATACCTTCTTCAAGAAGAAATTATAACGGATAAGATCGAAGACTGTAAGTATGATTTACGCGTTATTTGTTTATATCGAGACAATGAATACAAACCTGTTGGAATCGGTGTAAGGAAGGCATCAAAAAGCTCGATTATAACACATGTCCCAAATGGTGGCGAAATCATTTCGTTTGAACAGGTTAAGGAGCGATGCTCAACTAAACAAATCAACTGGCTCGCAAACAAAGTAGGGACACTTTTAACAAAAGCATTTGGCTTTGTTGGTGAATTTTCGTTGGACATTGGTCTAACTCCAGAAGGCTGGCCCTTTCTTTTTGAGGTAAATTCAAAACCAATGATTTTTGATGAGCAAGAGATTCAGAAACAACGGATCACTGAGCTTGTACAATTATTTATTGAATTAGAAAAATACCATAAATAGGTAGAAGGAATTCTCCCATTTTCGCCGTATTATTTCTATAATGGTTAGGAAGGGAGCGATTAGCTTGATTACACATTTTCAATACAAACCATTGTTCAAACAAGCAAAGTTACCTGGCTGGCGTATTTCATTTTATTTTAGAGGTTCACATTATGATGGGATTTACCATAAAAATGGACAAATTGAATGGGGATCTGTCACACCACTCAAAGAAGATGAAACAAAGTTACAAACGCAAATTCATGAATTAATGCTATTTCACGTTTATGAGTAAACATGAATGATCATTTCCTCTTGGACACAAAATAGTGTTCAAGGAGGTTGGTACTTGTATGAAAGATAGAGATGAAGCAGTTAAACAGGATATTAATTATGAAGGAAAAGATAAAGCCTATCTCGATATTGATCGAATGATCAATGAAGGCTTATCAGGTGGATCTGTTCATATGAGAGAGGATTCAACAAATATTGAAGAAGCAAGAAAACTTGTTGAAGAAGAGCCACCAAATACCATTGATGATTAAAAGCTGCTACTTGCAGCTTTTTTTATTTGCTCTAAAACAGTATGATATATTTCAAATCCTTTTACTTGTTTATAAAGGTGTAATCTTTTACCATTTAATTTATATAAAATCGATTTTTCAGAAAAAAAATCAACACAGATCTAGACCAAGAAGGAGCCCTTGTATGTTAGAAAATTTAAAGAAGCACTATGGAGAGGCGCTAACAACAAACTATAATCGTCATGATACAAATTTCGAATGGTTTCAGACAGATCTTGGAAAACCTTTTGGAATTTTAAAATCTGTATTAAGTTCTGAAGAAAGAAATTTATTATCATTGCTCTTTCAATCAACAAATAGTATTGATGAAACTCAATACACATTGAATCAGCGGAAATGGTATGATTTTTTATTCAGTGATAATCATGAAAAACTACCTCCGCTTCCTAATGATCATACCTCTTTACGCTTTTATTATTTTTTCCTTAAACAGCCAATTGATGACAAACAAAATTTCGAAGAAGCCGTTAAAGGAATTATGAACACAGAGCTTGTCATCTGGTTAAGTCTGTCACATGGAATTATGATCGAGGAAAAGCCTAACTACATTTTAGAAGTTGATTTATTAAAAGACTTAAGTGATACACTGACAACAGATTTTTATGTCGAACCGTTTATTTACATAGGACAATTACAAAAAAACGATATCTCACTCAAAGAGAAATTTTCGCTAGAACATGCCTGCTTTCAAAACATTCATCGTTCCAGCAATAAAGACAAGGTTCTTAGCTTTTATGATGTCTTACCAACCCTTATCATGAGAGCCCCTTCTATGTTAAGAAAGGAAATATTATCAAATCATTTCTTAGAAATAATAGAAGATAAAGAGCTTCTCCACACGATTGAGGCATTTTTCCAATCAAATTTAAATGCTTCCTCAACTGCCAAAAGGCTATTTATTCACCGTAACAGTCTGCAATATCGCTTGGAAAAACTACTTGAAAAAACCGGGTTGGACATTCGCATTTTTTCAAATGCAGCCTTTATTTTTCTTGCCATTATTCTAGCTCAACAAGAACAATAAGATAACGTTTACAAGTTGCACAAAATCATCTTCCTATTTTCGTGCAACTTGTACGTTTACTTCTTAAACTGAAATCCCTTACAATGAAACCAAGTTAAAACGCTTTCAAATTAAGGGAGGAATTAGTAATGGCTGAATTACAATTAAACAATATTTATAAAATTTATGATAATAAAGTAACTGCTGTAGAAGATTTCAATCTTCACATTCAAGATAAAGAGTTTATCGTATTCGTTGGTCCATCTGGTTGTGGTAAATCTACTACACTTCGTATGGTTGCAGGATTAGAAGAGATTTCAAAAGGTGACTTCTTCATTGATGGAAAACGTATGAATGATGTTGCACCAAAAGACCGTGACATCGCAATGGTATTCCAAAACTACGCTCTATATCCACATATGAACGTATATGATAACATGGCATTCGGCTTAAAGCTTCGTAAATTACCTAAAGATGAAATCGAGCGTCGTGTAACTGAAGCTGCGAAAATCTTAGGTCTTGAGCAATACCTACAACGTAAACCAAAAGCTTTATCTGGTGGTCAACGTCAGCGTGTTGCTTTAGGTCGTGCGATCGTTCGTGATGCAAAGGTATTCTTAATGGATGAGCCATTATCAAACCTTGATGCTAAGCTTCGTGTAGCAATGCGTGCTGAAATCACAAAATTACACCAACGCTTACAAACAACAACAATCTACGTAACACATGACCAAACTGAAGCGATGACAATGGCTACTCGACTTGTTGTATTAAAAGATGGTATCATCCAACAAGTAGGTTCACCTAAAGAAGTTTATGACAAGCCTGAAAATGCATTCGTTGGCGGATTCATCGGATCTCCTGCAATGAACTTCTTTAAAGGAACTCTTACAGATGGTAAATTCTCTTTCGGTACTACTTCTGTAGCTGTACCCGAAGGTAAAATGAAGTACCTACGTGAGCAAGGCTATGTAAACAAAGAAATTCTAATGGGTGTACGTCCAGAAGAAATCCATGATGAGCCTGTTTTCATCGAATCATCACAAGGAACTAAAATCACAGCTAAAATCGAAGTAGCTGAGTTAATGGGTGCTGAAACAATGCTTTATTCTGAAATTGATGGTCAATCTTTTGTAGCACGTGTTGACTCTCGTACAGATGTAAAGCCAGGTCAATCACTTGATTTAGCATTAGACATGAACAAAGCTCACTTCTTTGATACTGAATCAGAAATTCGTATTCGTCCTGCTGGCGAAAAATAATATCTAACAGAAAAACGAGAGGGACCGTTGGTTCCCTCTCGTTTTTCATTCCTGAATAATATTTGTTTCTTGATGCTGACAACTTGAACAATAAAAGTAATGCAAACACAAATGATCTTCTAGGGATGTTAATTGCCCGTCATATATCTTCATCATATCAATATCCATATATGCGCTATAATCATCAAAATAATCTGTTACCTTCCCCTTATCTTCCATAACTGTTTTACAATTTGGACATTGAATGATCCTTTCCTCAAGTCCATTACATAAAGGACACAAATGCATCATTTCAGCCCCTTTATCAATCTCATATGTCTAGAATCTCTCAACAAAGAAGCTTTTATGTAGGTTCTTTCAGGTAAAGTTTATAACTTTTTAAAATTCTTTTTATTTTTTTGCATACTTTCAAAGGAAGCCGCTCATAATACTAAACAATCAACCAAGAATTTTTCAGTTCAAATCATTTAGCAAAAAAGCAACTGAAAATTTCTCAAAAAAAAATGTATATAAACAAAAAAAAGATCCATAATACTTAGTAACAACAAACAAACACAAACAACACATCAACTTAAATCAATGGGTTAAGCCGAGCAAGGCTATGAAGGACAAGCTTTCTTCATACGTTGGTGCAACTCCAACTAACCCAACCATAAAACTATTATGAGGAGATGAATAGAAATGTCACAAAGTTCAAACAACAGCAATTCGTCTAATCAACTAGTAGTACCAGGAGCAGCTCAAGCTATCGATCAAATGAAATATGAGATCGCTTCTGAATTCGGTGTTAACCTTGGTGGAGAAACTACTTCACGTGCAAACGGTTCTGTAGGTGGAGAAATCACTAAGCGTTTAGTATCAATGGCTCAACAATCTATGAGCGGTTATACTCAACAATAACAATTTCATATAATTGGCTAAGAGGTCGGCACAATCGTGTCGGCCTCTTTCTTTTTTATGTATCAAACAAGTCATTAACACCATATAGTATATAAACATCATACTTTAAACGTAGATTTTCACACATTTAACTCTCCTGAAACATAAGAAAAGGAGTTGAAGATCCATGTTTGATGCGATCGATTGGAAACAAGTGGGATTTGTTGGATACACTTTATTTCATGAATATATTGTTCATATACGATTTCCCCAAATTCATTATTGGGAACAAGCAAAAAAGAGACTTTAATCGGGCTGACATTTAGTATGTCAGCTTTTTTAAATGTATGTAGCATATTTTCCTAAATATAAAAAGTTCGGTATAGTAATAATATATGGAAAGAGGTGAAAATATGAAGAAGATTACCTTATTTGGAGCAACTGGCCGTGTTGGAAAGGAAATATTAAATTTTCTTTTATCAGGTGGTTATTCTGTAACAGTTCTTATCCGATCTCCTGAAAAAATAATCACCTCCCCTAATTTAAGGATCATAAAAGGTGATGCAACTAACTTTAAAGATGTAGAGCTAGCTATAAGTGACAGTGACGCAGTTGTGAGCGCATTGAACACGGATGGTCAACACACTCTTTCTCTTGCCACTCCAAATATGATTGAAGCAATGGTAGCTAAAAACATTACACGAATCATCACAATTGGCACTGCAGGAATCTTGCAATCACGTGTACAACCGGAGCTTTTTCGTTTTCAATCAACTGAATCACGCCGTAGAACTACAAGAGCCGCAGAAGAGCATTTGGCAGCATTTAACATGTTAAAAAGCAGCCCTTTAAAATGGACAATCATCTGTCCAACTTATCTTCCTGATGGAAAATTAACAAAACAATATCGTTACTCCGCTGATTTTTTACCACTAGACGGAAAAGAAATATCTGTTGAAGATACTGCTCATTTTACATATGATCAACTGTTTAAAGAGGATTTCGCTTATAAACGGGTAGGTATTTGCTATTAGTGATTAAGATAGGCTTTTTCGAAAAGATTGTGTGTTTAGACACTATCGGGACACATTCGCTTTGCTTATACCTTCATCTGTCCCGATTCTAACACTATCGGGACACAAACGATTTGCTCATGCCTTCATCTGTCCCGATTTTCTCACTATCGAGACATAACCGCTTTGCTCATACCTTCATTTGTCTCGATTCTCTCTCTATCGGGACACATTTGCTTTGCTCACACCTTTCTCTGTCCCGATTTTCTCACTATCGGGACACAACAGCTTTGCTCATACCTTCATTTGTCCCGTTCCCCCACTATCGGGAAACAACAGCTTTGCTCACATCTTCATCTGTCCCGATTTTCTCACTATCGAGACATAACCGCTTTGCTCACTCCTTCATTTGTCTCGATTCTCTCACTATCGGGACACATTCGCTTTGCTCACTCCTTCATTTGTCCCGATTCCCCCACTATCGGGACACATTCGCTTTGCTCACACCTTCATCTGTCCCGATTTTCTCACTATCGAGACATAACCGCTTTGCTCACACCTCTCTCTGTCCCGATTCTCCCACTATCGGGACACATTCGCTTTGCTCACTCCTTCATTTGTCCCGATTCCCCCACTATCGGGACACAACAGCTTTGTTCACATCTTCATCTGTCCCGATTTTCTCACTATCGATATAAATGCTAATTTAATAATGAACAAAGATGATTACATAAAAATGTACAGTTTTGTGATGTACATGCATACTTAGT
>NZ_JBLUOI010000117.1:0-11016 GCF_048059995.1 Metabacillus sp. YM-086
TATATGTCGTAATTCAATTATAATTCATATGTCCATTATAAGGGGGTTGAGCACTGTCACTTCCCGAATTTTGTCGAACACAAAAAGGATGGTTCACACCATCCTTTTTATTATATCTATATAACAATCACTGCACTAATTTTTCGATTTTATTCATCCGAGTTTTCTTTTCCTCTTCAGATGCTAAGTCATATTTTTTTAATAAGTGAAACAGTTCGTTTAGATCAGCTTGAGAAACTGAAGTAGACAAGAAATTGGAACACTTTTCAACTATACTAGTATCCATATAAGGAGTTTGTTCGTTTAGCTTTTTAGTAACATCATCAATTGTATGATCAATTTTACATGAACTCATCTAGTTTATCCTCCAATATGAGACATCTCAATTTTTTCACGCTTAGTCGATCGTTCACTTCGTTCAACAGAGTATTGATCTTTTCGTCCACTCCAAAGAGATGCTACATGATTGGCAAGCTCTTCATCCGTTTTCTCTGATCTAATTACATCGCGTAAATCATGACCTTTTGAAGCAAACAAACATGTATAAAGAGAACCACTTGCTGACAGACGAGCACGATTACATGTTGAGCAGAATGCATCCGAAACTGATGATATAACCCCGATTTCATCTTGTGAACCTACGTAACGGTAACGGCTTGCTACTTCACCTTTATAGTTTGGATCCACTGGTTCTAAAGGCATTTCCTTATGAATATCCTCTACAATTTGTTTTTTTGGATAAACATCTTGTAAGTTCCACTTATTTGTATTACCAACATCCATAAATTCAATAAAACGTAAAATATGACCTTTTTCACGAAAATACTTTGCCATAGGAATAATTTCATGTTCATTCATTCCACGTTTGACAACCATGTTGATTTTAACTTTTAACCCTGCTTCGGAAGCAGCATCTATGCCGTCTAAAACAGCTTTTACAGGTACACCTCGTCCATTGATTTTACCGAACACATCATCATTTAGGGAGTCAAGACTAATGGATACACGTTGTAAGCCTGCTGATTTAAGCTCTTTGGCGTATTTAGGTAAAAAGTATCCGTTCGTGGTCATCGCTATATCTTCCACACCGTTAATAGAATGAATGCGATCAATAAGAAAAGCCAAATCTTTTCTCATTAACGGCTCTCCACCCGTAATTCGAATTTTTTTAACACCTAGTGATTGAACAAAAACTTTAGTTAATCGCTCAATTTCTTCATAAGATAAAAGTTCATTTCTTTTTAAAAAAGGATAGTCTGGACCAAATATTTCCGCGGGCATACAATACGTACAACGAAAATTACATTTATCTGTTACAGAAATTCGCAAATCTCGAAGAGGACGATCAAAATAATCATAAACAGATTTGTTATTCTTCAATACGATTCCTCCCTCTATTTTTCGTTAATAATTCGTTCCGGATGGGAATAAACATTAAAGGAATTTCCTCTAATAAAACCAACAGCCGTTATATTTAGATCATTTGCTAATTTAATAGCGAGATCAGTTGGAGCAGATTTTGATAGAACAATACCAACACCAATTTTTGATGCCTTTACTAAAACCTCGGATGAAATTCTTCCGCTAAAAACAATAATTTTATCTCGCACAGAAATCTGATTCAAAATACTATATCCGTATAATTTATCTAAAGCGTTATGACGCCCAATATCTGTTCGGCTTACAAGCATTTCCTCTGGAGTACACAGTGCAGCATTGTGAACACCACCAGTTTCTTGAAAAACAACACTGCTTTCCTGCATAGCTTTCATAAGTGAAATACATTGGTCAGGTGTAAGTGTTTGTTTGCTTGTAGAGGTTTTTGATGTTTTTACATCATTTTGAAAATAAAATTGTCTGCTTTTACCACAGCAAGACCCAATAAAACGTTTCGAATAGTGTTGATGACTCGTAGTGACTTCTGAATGTAAGCTCACATAGGCATATCCTGCATTTTCATCAATTGAAATTGACTCGACTTCATTATAGAAACGAATGACACCTTCTGACGCTAAAAAGCCAATGACCATTTCTTCAAAATGAGTGGGTGTACATACCATTGTAGCAAATTCTTCATTATTCACAAAAATTGTTAGGGGAAATTCAGTTACAATATCATCGGTTGTTTCTACTAATTTTCCGTTTGTATATTTTATTATTTGTTGATTTATACTCATTTTCATATCCATATCATCTCACACCCGAATTCTAAGATTACTAAAATATAAACATAGTTTGATTTTTTAAACAAGTATTAAAGATTTCCTAGTGAAAAGTTAGGATAGCTAAAAGTAAAAAATTATTCTTGCGCATTAAAATAGAACATGGTAATATTTCGTTACAAAGTTCATGATTTTGTAACAAATTGCTTCCGAGATAGCGATCCTGTCATCGACTCAACTTGTTGCGAATTTGAAAGCGATTAACTGTTGGTCCGATAGTAGCGATTCCTGCTTGAAACTAACCGTCAATCACCTTTAAGATAGGCATTTATTTGTCATATTTTAATGGGATTGGCGGTTTTCTTTGTTTAACAAGATATTATTCTATTTATTTTGTTAAGATTTGATTTTACATCGTAGAAAATTTTTAATGCTTACCTAAGGGGATGACCACATGAAAAAGACAAAAAATCGTTGGCTGATTGCTGCATCTGCAGTAGGGATCCATATCTCAATTGGATCAGTGTATGCATGGAGTAATTTCACCAATCCATTAATGGAAGAGTTTGGATGGACAGCTCAACAAGTACAATTAACTTTTAGTATTGCTATTTTATTTCTTGGATTGTCCGCAGCGTTTTTAGGACACTTTGTTGAAAAATACGGTCCAAGAGCTGCTGGTTTACTTGCAGCTGGATTCTTTGGTGCTGGGATAATCGGTTCCGGTTTAGCGGTTAATCTAGGATCATTACCTTTCCTCTATGTTACATATGGTGTTCTTGGAGGAATTGGACTTGGAGTTGGATATATTGCACCTGTTTCAACGTTAGTAAAATGGTTCCCGGACCGTCGTGGCCTTGCAACTGGACTGGCTATTATGGGATTCGGATTTGCTGCTGCCATTGCAAGTCCAGTTATGGAGTCACTAATTAATTCGGTTGGTACAGCAAACACATTCTTTATTTTAGGTATTTCTTATTTAGTTATTATGACATTATCTTCATTATATTTAGAGAAACCACCAGTTGGTTGGGCTCCTAAAGGGTTTAATGAAAAAGGACAATCTGGAAAATCTAGAATCAAAGAAGATTTATCACAATTAACGGCAAATGAAGCAGTTAAAACATCAAGATTTTATTATCTATGGATTATGTTATTCATCAACGTAACATGTGGTATTGCCATTCTTTCTGCTGCAAAACCATTAGCTGAAGAAAGTATTGGTCTAACAACAGCAGAAGCTGCAGCATTAGTTGGTATCCTGGGAATATTTAATGGATTAGGACGTATCGGTTGGGCGTCAATTTCAGATTTTATTGGTCGACCAAATACGTATACAACTTTCTTCGTCTTACAAATTGTATTATTTGCCGTTTTACCACATACTACAGAAGCATTTTTATTCCAAGTTATGTTAGCAGTGGTATACACTTGTTATGGTGGAGGATTTGCAGCAATTCCTGCTTATATTGGCGATTTATTCGGTACAAAACAATTGGGTGCAATTCATGGATACATTCTTACTGCATGGGCTGCTGCTGGATTAGCTGGTCCAATGTTTGCAGCGTGGATGAAAGATACAACTGGAAGCTATGCAACTAGCTTAACTTTCTTCTCGGGAATGTTTGTAGTTGCATTAATCGTTTCTATTGTTATTCGTCGTGATATTAATAAGTTACGTCAACAACAAGTGTCAGGATCAAAAATAGCTGGATAAATAATACTTCCACAATGCACTGAGGTGTGGTAAAATACCTCATGCTAAAACCTGTCTACAGGTAGGAGGATATTATGAATAAGTATGAAGCAGAGTTTAGTAATATCGTTCGTTCTTTCCGAAAAAAGCATATGGGAAAAGGTCCGAGTAAAATCACAACAACCTTTTGTAAAAACTGGGCTATTTGTGAGATGGAGGGGAATTTATCACCTGTTGAAAAATTCATTGCCAGTGCTGATGAAGGAAAGCAAGCGTTACGATCTGCAAGAACTGAAATGGTTAAACAAATTTACAAGAAAAACCCTCCTATTGAAATGGAAGAGTTTTTAAACTGTAAATTCGTTGATTTGTTTGTAGATATTGATATTGACAGAGATTTTGGTATGTCGATCTTTGTTTTCGATGAAGACTTACAACAAAAATTCTCTAAATAAAAATAAAGAGTAATAATAAACATATTTATTCATTCAATTAAATAAATTGGTATGGCACTTAGTAGCGATCCTGCAAAAGACTAACCACCGTTTGACTCGCACATTCTTTGTACTATGAGTTTACGGTGGTTTTTTGTTTCATAGGCCATGCAGCGACACCGATCATCCAAGTTAGTTTGTTGAAACGAGTTAAAGAAAAATTAGCCTATCAATAAATCAATTGAATTAATGATAGGCTAGTTTTTCTAACTAATAACTCTATAGATAAGAAGATAAAAATTACAGGCAGAACGAGGAGTGAAATTCAAATGGGAGAGACAAAACATCAAGGACCTATAAAGGCAACAAAAGCACCGCAACCAAAGCACTGGGTAAGTCCAATTCCGTTTGGTCTAGGAAAGGTTAAACCACATCATTTTCGCGATACAATGAAAATAGCATGGGATAATAAAGATAATCTAGGTTATGCATCACGCATTTTAACAAAAGGGGTTTGTGATGGCTGTGCCTTAGGTGTGTCTGGCCTACATGATCAAACTTTAAAAGGGCCTCACATGTGTACAACTAGGTTAAATGTTCTTCGTTTAAACACGATGCCGGCATTAAAAGAAGAAATTGTACATGCAGATATTGATGAATTAAGAAAATATAGTAGTACTGAGTTAAGAAAATTAGGTCGAATTCCTTATCCGCTCATTCGACGTAAAGGAGAGAGAAAGTTCTCACGTATATCTTGGGATGAAGCGATGGATATGATTGCAAATAAAATGAAGCAATTGGATCCGAAACAGTATGCTTTTTACTTAACCTCAAGAGGAATAACGAATGAATCTTACTATGTAGCCGCAAAAGTATCTCGTTTTCTAGGAACAAACAATATTGATAATGCATCACGTATTTGTCATTCACCAAGTAAAACAGCATTAAAGCGTTCTATTGGTGTTGGAGCCTCAACGGTTAATTATCAAGATTGGTTTGGAACAGATGTATTATTATTCTGGGGTAGTGTTGCATCAAACGCATCACCAGTTTCAACAAAATATATGTTGGAAGCCAAAAAGAGAGGTACAAAAATAATTGTTGTTAATCCATACAGTGAGCCTGCGATGGATAAATATTGGATACCATCTAATATGGAATCAGCTTTATTTGGAACAAAAATTGCTGATGATTTCTATCAAGTAAACATTGGTGGAGATATTGCCTTCATGCATGGAATTATGAAGCACTGGTTCGAGATGGAAGAAAAACAATATGGTTCAGCGATTAATCATGAGTTTGTAGAAAAACATGTAAACGATTATGAAGAATTAAAATCACATGTTGAACAACAATCATGGGATGAAATTGTTAAATCATCGGGCATTTCAAAAGAAAGAATCATTGAATTATCTGATCTTTTAGCAAAAAGTAAAAATGCGATTTTTGCTTGGGCTCTAGGATTAACGATGCATTCATTTGCAACAGATAATATTTCACAAGTTGCAAACCTTGCACTCCTGCGCGGCTTCTTGGGACGTAAGAACAGTGGATTAATGCCTTTCCGCGGTCATTCCTCAGTACAAGGTTCAGGTGAAATGGGAGCTGATCCATTTGTTTTACCTGGTGGTGGATTTGAAGAAGAAAACGCCAAACGTATAGAGAAAATTTGGGGCTTTGAGCTACCAAAATGGCAAGGTGATATTGTAGGTGTTACACTTGAAAACATCGTCCTACCTGAAGATCATGAAAGAAAAATTAAGCTTTATTATTTATCAGGTGGTAACTTCCTAGAAACGATGCCAGATCCTGATTTTGTAGAAAAAGCATTATCAGAACTAGACATTCGAGTTCACCAAGATATCATTTTCAACACATCAACACTTGTTGATGCCAAAGAAGCAGTAATCGTTTTACCTGCTAAAACACGCTATGAACAAGAAGGCGGCGGAACATCAACTTCAACAGAAAGAATGGTCTATTTTTCACCAGAAATTGAAGGAAATAAAAATGAAATTAAAGAGGCCCGTGCAGAATGGAAAATTTACGTTGATCTTGCAAAACGTGTGAAGCCTGAAACTGCTCATCTTGTTGATTTTAAAACAGGTCAGGAAATTCGTGATGAAATCGCGATTGCCAACCGCGACTATAATGGCATTCAGCACTTGAAAAACGTAGGTGATGTTTTCCAATGGGGTGGGGCTTGGTTATGTGAAGGTGGAGTTTGTCCTACGCCAGATGGAAAAGGAAACTTGATTTCAGTTGAAATACCGGATCTTGGTAAAAAAGAAGGGCAATTTGTTGTCACGTCGCGTCGTGGTAAGCAGTTTAACTCAATGGTTTATAAAGAAAAGGATCCATTTAATGGGGCAGACCGTTACGATGTTCTTATGAATGCAGAAGATGCCAAACGTCTAAGTATTGCTGAGGGAGAAGGAATTGTCGTTTATAATGGCTTTGGTGTTTTCCAAGGAAAAGCAAAGTTCGTTGACATTGCAACAGGAAACCTAGAAGTGCACTTCCCTGAAGGTAACTTCTTATTACCACGAGGAAGATACGAAAAATTCGCCGGAATTCCAGATTACAATATTACAGTTACGGTTGAAAAAGCAGATCGCTACAACGCTCGTAAAGATGTTCAATATTTAGAAAAACGAGTGGAAGATTTAGAAGTAGATGCACCAATTTAATATTTTCATATAAAGACAGAGCAACATGTTCTGTCTTTTTTCTATGGTTTTTTTCCTTTAAAACCATTAATATTTAATTATGTAAGCGTTTTAAATTATACTATTTAAATAAGGGGTGAGGAAATGATTAAAACCGAAAATAGCTTAATGCTTTTTAATACAATCATAACATCAATAGATGGAAGCATTATAGATTTCCATTTTGGTCAAACAGATGAGTTAGAGAAATTCGTATGCTTACAAAAGAAAATGAAAGATTTATTTGATTTCTGGGAAGAGAAGGAATCAAATATGATCATTGCCTCAAAAAATACCCTTCAATACATACTTCTTTTTAAAGATTTTACAATAGAAAACCAGCAAAGAAGAATGTACATATTAGCCAACGGTGTGCAATGGTTTCGCCTTGAGGAGCGAATTAAGGAGCTTGATAAATCAAACCGTGAATTAGATGCAATTATCGAGAGCTCATTTGATGGAATTTATATTACTGATAAATTTGGCAACACACTAAAAACGAATTCTGCTATTGAAAGGATTACAGGAATTCCTAAGCATTATTATATTGGTAAAAATATTAATCATTTAATAAAAAGAGGGATATTAGAAGAATCTGTAACATTGAAAGTTATGGAGCAAAAGCGTTCAGTTTCAGTTGTTCAGCAAAATTTTAATCAAAAAGAAACACTAATGACGGGGAATCCTATTTTTAATGAAGAAGGTGAAATAGAAAAGATTGTCACGAATATTCGTGATCTTTCTGAATTAAATCAATTAAATAAAGAGCTAAAAAAAGTGCAACAGCTTAATGAGAAATATAAAGAAGAGCTTGATAGATTAAAATCATTTGCCATCCAAGACCCTGATATTATCCTCAAAAGTGATAAAATGATTGAGATTTATCAAATGATCGGCAGGCTTGCTAACTTTGATACAACGATTCTTGTTCTTGGTGAAACAGGAGTCGGAAAGGACGTGTTGGTTCGATTTTTATATCGCTCAAGTGACAGATTTAATGAGGGGCAACTTATAAAAGTCAATTGTGGGGCAATCCCAAATGAGCTTCTTGAATCAGAATTGTTTGGTTATGAAGGTGGCGCGTTTTCGGGGGCTAATAGGACAGGAAAAGTGGGGATGTTTGAATTAGCACATAATGGCATGCTTTTTTTAGATGAAGTTGGCGAAATGCCAATGGATCTTCAAGTAAAGCTGCTTCGGGCAATACAGGAAAAAGAAATTATGAGAGTAGGTGGCACAAAATCGAAAAAAGTGGATGTTCGGTTAGTGGCTGCGACAAACAGAGACTTAAAGGAAATGGTCAAAAATGGAAAATTCCGAGAAGATCTTTATTACCGATTAAATGTTGTCCCAATTTTCGTGCCTCCTCTTAGAGAAAGGCGTGCTGATATCCTTCCACTTGTTCATTATTTTTTAGAGCTGTACAAGAATAAATATTCAGTTGAAAAAGTGTTAGATAAAAAGATTAGTAACTTTTTTTATCATTTTGATTGGCCAGGCAATGTAAGGGAACTATCTAATTTATTAGAAAGACTTATTTTGACCGTACCAAACGAATACGTATCCATCAATGATCTGCCAGATGAATACCAACAAACAACATCAGATGAAGAAATTGTTCTTGAAGAAATGTCATTAAGAGAGATCGTAGAGCAAGCAGAGAAAACAGCACTAAAAAAAGCTCTGTTAAGATATAAAACAACTTATCAAATTGCTGAAAAGCTTCAAACAAGTCAAGCAACAGTTTTTCGAAAGCTACAAAAATACAATTTATCATAAATTCAAAAGTGAATGATCAATTCATTTTTAAATTACCATAGCTCCTAGTAAAACAAGAAGGTAACATACTCGGGTAAATCATTCCTGAATTAAGTGACAACTTGGTGAACAATTCACCTAGTTGTCACTTATTTTTTGTTTTGGCATGAAAATTGCTTAAAGTAAAGCAGTAAGGTTATGACCTTGATAAGAAGGAAATAGGGGGAATGGAATTTGAATAGACCATGGTTAAAGCATGTTGTTGAAGGAAATCCGGTTGAAATTGAAATACCAGAAATATCGTTACCTGATTTGTTTCAACGTTCTGTTGAAAAATATGAAAATAAGATTGCGGTCACATTCTATGATAAATCATATTCTTACTCACTTTTAAATGATTGTGTAAATAGAATGGCGAGTTCACTTACTAAACGTCAAGTAAAAAAAGGTGATCGAGTCGCAATCATGCTTCCGAATTGTCCTCAATATCCTATTAGCTATTATGCCAGCTTATTATGTGGGGCAACAATTGTACAAATTAATCCAATGTATCAATCATCTGAACTTCTATACGTCCTCAACGATTCACAGGCAAAGGTCATCATTGTTTTAGATCAACTCCTACCCGTAGTAGAAAAAATCTTAAATGAAACATCAGTTACTACAATCATTCCTGTTTCTTTCGAAAAAGAAAGCTTGTTTCATCAATTATTAAAAGATCCTGGTGATAGAATCCCTAATGAAAAGATTGATCCTATAGAAGATATTGCTGTTCTTCAATATACAGGAGGAACAACAGGACGTTCAAAAGGGGCAATGTTAACACATTATAATTTAGTAGCAAATACACTCCAAAGTGCTGCTACTGCACATGTTAAAACAAATACTGGGGAAGAGAGGGTTCTAACCATTTCTCCTTTATTTCACGTATATGGGATGACAAGTGCGATGAACCTTACTTTTTATAATGGAGGTAACTTGATTCTCGTACCTCGATTTGATGTGGAAGAGGTCGTGAAAATAATAGAAAAAACAAAGCCAACCTCATTTCCAGGTGTTCCAACAATGTATATTGCACTACTTAATTACTATAAAACCTATAAGTTTGATTTAAGCTGCCTTCAAACCTGTACAAGTGGTTCTGCCCCACTTCCTGTTGAAGTGATAAACCGTTTTAATGAAGTGAGCGGTACAAATGTTGCTGAGGGATATGGGTTATCTGAGGCATCGCCTGTCACACACCGTAATCCGATTTCTGGACTTCAAAAGCGTGGAAGTATCGGAATACCTATACCTAACACAGATGCTAAGATTGTTGATATAGCTACCGGTGAGCAAGATTTGTCAATTGGAGAGGTAGGAGAGTTAATTATAAAAGGACCTCAAATTATGAAAGGGTATTGGAATATGCCTGAAGAAACAGCTAATACGATACGTGATGGCTGGTTATATACTGGAGATCTGGCCATGATGGATGCTGATGGATTTTTCTATATTGTTGGACGTAAAAAAGAAATGATATTAGCAAGTGGATTTAATGTGTATCCGATTGAAGTGGAGGATGTGATTTACAGTCATTCAAAAGTGCTTGAGGCAGCTGTTATCGGAGTTCCAGATGAATACCGCGGTGAAACAGTTAAAGCAATTGTTGTTGCCAAAGAAAATGAAATAATAACGGAAGAGGAATTAATTCAATTCTGTCGAGATCGATTAGCAGCTTATAAAGTGCCAAAAGAAATTGCTTTTGTAGAGGAACTTCCAAAAACAGCGGTTGGAAAGATTTTGAAACGTACGTTAAAAGAAATGTATTCTGTATCCAAATAAGAGGAGGGAACACATGGATATTTTATTTCAGCAAATATTCAATGCACTTACAATTGGAAGCGTTTACAGTTTGGTTGCACTTGGATTGACATTAGTATATGGAATTTTGCATATTCCAAATTTTGCACATGGAGCTCTATATATGGTTGGTGGCTATATCACACTCTTATTTATGGAGAGCATGGGTATCCACTATTGGCTGGCGATTTTTATTTCGATTATTATCGTTGGCTTATTAGGCGTTGTTATGGAACGGCTAGTTTTTCATCCACTACGGAACGCACCGCCAATACATGACAAAATCGCAGCAATTGGAGTTCTCTTATTTTTGGAAGCTTTAGTTCAGTTAGTATGGGGTGCTGAATATCGCAGAATGTTATCACCTTATGATATTGTTGTAGATTTTCTAGGGCTAACTGTTACTGCACAAAGAC
>NZ_JBLUOI010000118.1:0-10820 GCF_048059995.1 Metabacillus sp. YM-086
TGGCTTTTCCCAAGCTTCAACATTTTTTAAACCTTTAATAGAGGTTTTATCAAAGACTGGATCTTTTCCATTTGCTTTTTGCTTTGTATAGTCGTTAAGTGCAGAAAATGCAATTTTGCCAAGTATTGAAATGGCGATTAAATTAATAATTGCCATTAGGCCCATAAACATATCGGCTAAACTCCACACGAAGTTTAAGGAAGCTAATGATCCAAAAGCAACCATAAATACAGCAGCAATACGATAAATAATAAGATAGATCTTTTTTTGATTTATAAATTCAATATTAGATTCTCCGTAATAGTAGTTCCCGACGATAGAGCTGAATGCGAACATAAGAACGATAAACGCAAGAAAAATTCCAGCCCATGATCCTATAGAAGTTTCTAGTGCTTGTTGTGTTAGGATAATACCATCTGATTCTTGAGAAGTATAAAGACCTGATAACAAGATGATAAATGCAGTTGAACTACAAATAATAATCGTATCAACAAACACCCCAAGTGCTTGAATTAAACCTTGTTTAACAGGGTGGCTGACATCCGCGGTAGCTGCAGCATTAGGTGAACTTCCCATCCCAGCTTCATTTGAAAACAAACCTCGTTTGATTCCATTCATCATTGCGGCACCTAAAGCACCACCTGCAGCCTCTTTAAGTCCAAAGGCACTTTCGAATATTAATATAAAAACACCTGGGATTTCTGTAATATTTGTTAGCATGATGAATAGAGCAATAAGAATATAGGCTCCTGCCATAATTGGTACAATAATTTCAGATACCTTGGCAATTCTTTTAATCCCACCAAAGATAATAATCGCTGTGATAATAGATAAAATAATAGCAATTAGTACCTTGCTAATACCGAATGATGAGTGAAAAGCACTTGTAATTGTATTTGCCTGAACAGAATTAAAAGCTAAGCCAAAAGTTAGCGTTATCAATACAGCAAAGGTCACACCCATCCAACGAGCGTTTAGTGCTTTTTCCATGTAATAGGCCGGACCACCGCGAAATGTGTCCCCGTCTTTTATTTTATAGATTTGTGCAAGTGTACTTTCAACAAAGGCAGATGCGGAGCCAATTAAGGCAATTAGCCACATCCAAAAAACAGCTCCTGGTCCTCCTGTTGTAATTGCGATGGCAACACCAGCAAGGTTACCAGTACCAACACGAGAGGCCGTACTAATACAAAATGCCTGAAAAGATGAAACCCCCTTTTTATTAGCAGCTGCACCTTCACCTAATAAGCGAACCATTTCGCCTATCATTCGAAATTGAACAAATTTTGTTCGAACAGTAAAATAAATTCCTGCCCCAATTAACATAATGATTAATACATACGACCATAACAATGTATTTGTTCCATTAATGATATTTTCAATTATTGTCATAAATCAATCTCCTTCTAAAGCTATTCTAACTAAATACTTTTATTATATTAGCATATTAGAAGTTCCTGATAAACTATTCTATTGAAAGAAGTGAAAAAAGCGTGTGGGATAAATAGTAGAGTGGGAAGAAAAAGGAGGATTAGTGGTATTTTAAGGCCTGATCACACCTACATGCCTAGTTGTGATTAGGCCAATATGTATATTCATGATTAGAATAACTAGTTAGTGCCTAGTTGAACATTAGAGATTACACCAATATCCTCAAGAAACTCATCTATTACTTCGGAATATTTCTCACGGTTTTCAGCGTATGACATTGCGTGAGAGCCTTTTTCAGCAATATAGAGCTTTCTATAGCCAGCTTTCTTATTGTATAGTTGCTTCGTCATATCAACAGGTATGTAGTCATCATCCTTACTATGAATAAAGAGGACAGGATTATGGATATTATTTATTATGCTAATTGGGGAAACATCTTTAAGTGAATACCGGTCACGAAGCTTAACAAATGGTTTAGCAATTGGCATAACCAAAAATCCAGGAATATTAAATTCGACCTTAAGGCGATAAAGAAGTTGAGCTTCTAGTTCAGAAAACGGACAATCGGCTATGTAAAAGTCAGCTCCATCCTCAACCATCCCACCATAAAGTAGAGTAGTAACTGCTCCCATAGATTCGCCATGTATACCTAAAATAAGTGATTCACAAACCTCATTTTTTAGCCAGTTAACAACAGTCTGAAGGTCAAATTTTTCATAGTAACCATAGCTTGTGGTTTTACCTCCACTTTCACCATGGCGTCGATGATCGTAAATTAATACATTCCAGCCCTTTTTGATAAATAAATTCATATATTTAACTGAATTTAGTCGATTAACTGTTACACCATGACAAATAATAATGTACCGATTAGTATGATGTGGTTCATAAAGAGCTCCCTTAATTTGATATCCGAATTGAGAAGTAATAGAGAAATCTCTTTTATCAAGAGAGTCAAAATCTTTTTGATTATAAAAACCATATTTTGTTTCTCTGTTAATGATGTCTTCATCTTTCTTCTTTTTGATGTACATCATCTTATTCGTAAAGAAAAAGCCAACAATTAAAACATACGAAAGGATGATTAGGATAGTCGTTAATATTTTTTTCATGAAAAGCCTCCTAAATGAACATACCTTTTATTTTACATGAAAAGAAGGTGTTCACCAATAATCCGTTATGAAATAAAAGAAGACAAGCGTTAAGCCTGTCTTCAGTAATTATTGCGGTGAGTTTTGTCTTTTTGTTGGATGAATAGCCTTTTCCATTTCTTCCGCTGCCATCTTATTATTGGTTGTGTCAGAATTTGGTTTGCCTTTTTGTCCACGTTGTTTTGCCATATTACATCTCTCCTTTCTTTCATTAAAATGTCTGATAGATCAGCAATTTATACAATTGCACTATTTAATCCCATTTCATATTCATTCGTTTAGGTTAGTAGATGTTTTATTTCTAATTATTGGCTAATTAAAACAAGAGGTACGAGTAGTTAAAACTGTGATAAATTTGCTATAATTTTTAATAGATTGAGGGTAAGAGGAGGCAACTTAGATGAAGAAATCAAACAAAAAGAAAAAGGATGATCAAGCTGTATCTTTATCAGATCATTTAAATAATGATCTTTTAGAACAATTGAAGGCCGTAAAAAAGGATTTAACAAAAGAGCATGAAGAAAAAGAGGCGGCTCTTGAGCGTAAACGGATTGAGGAGAGAAAGCAAAGAGAGAAAAATAAAAGTTTTGAAGAGCTTTTTAATGAAAGCTCACTATCATGGAAAGAGTTCAAATGAAAAAATTAAAAGCGGGGGTTAACTCCGCTTTTAAACTTTAACGATGTTGTGCGTATTTATCAAATTTTGTGAGTGTTTGTAGCTGTTCATAGGTTTGCTGTGACAGTCTTTCTGAGGATCCTGCCTCAGCATTTTCAATTAATTGCTTTAACTTGCTAGCTCCTGGTATAACAGTACCAACTACATCTTGGTGTAGGCAATATTGTATAGCTAGTTCAGTCATAGTATGGTTAGAGTCTACTTGTTCTAACATAGATAGTACACTTTTTAGCTCAGCCTCTGAATAAGTTAGGTAGCCTTTAGATGTTGATTTTTCTCCTAAAGGTTTTTTAGTAAGAAGTCCTTTTGCAAGCGGACCACGGGCAATGACACTTACATTATGCTCTTTTATGATAGAAAACCATTCTTCTGGACGACGATCCAATAAGCTGTATTGCATCATAATTGAAACTATGTTCGATTTGCTCAAATATTCCTTAATCACATTAGGGCGAATAGAGGAAATACCATAATATCGAATGACACCTTCTTGCTTTAATTCTTCAAAGGCTTCAATCGTCTCATCAATATGATCTTCAATTGTGCCTCCATGTAACTGATAAAGGTCAATATAATCTGTCTGTAGACGTTTTAAACTGTCTTTGACAGCGGTTTTTATATATGCCTTAGATGGATCCCATGTCCAGCCTGTTTTATCTTCTTTCCACTTGTTTCCGACTTTTGTTGCTAAGATTATCTCGTTACGTTGATGTTTAATCGCTTTACCAACAAGCTCCTCGTTTACACCTGCATCATATAAATCAGCTGTGTCTAAATAATTTATCCCCAAGTTAATTGCCCTATCAACAAGTGAAAGGGCATGTTTTTCCTCTGTACCTAGTGACATACAACCAAGGCCAACTTCACTCACAAATAAATCAGATTTACCGAGTTGTCTTTTTCGCAAACATAATCACTCCAGTATAATATCAAGTCATATCATTGAGATTAGTACAAAGCCTGGTGAAAATCAACTGAAAAAGACCCTGCTGTTCATTCTTAATTAAAATTGTTATTAGTAAAGGTGCCACGACGATTTCTTTTCTTTTTATTGTGCTTTTCGTTTTGAACCCATTCATTCACCGTTGAGTAAATGCTTGCATATTCTTTTAATTTTGCTCTGATTTCCCAAGCCTTACCTACAAGAGTGATTCCTTGATCATGTCGATAGATTTTCACCCGGCAATCCATTCCCTTCCAGTTAAGATATGATAGAATGTATGAGGATAAAAAAGCTTATAGAACAGGAGCTGAAGTAACGATGAAACTGAACGAAACAACATTATCATCTAAAGAGATTTATAAAGGCAGAATTATTGATTTATATGTAGAACAAGTTGAACTTCCAAACGGAAAGACAAGTTCAAGAGAAATTGTTAAGCATCCAGGGGCTGTAGCAGTTATAGCGATTACTCCGGAAAATAAAATTGTTATGGTAGAGCAATTTCGTAAGCCATTAGAACGTAATTTAGTGGAAATCCCAGCCGGAAAACTAGAAAAAGGGGAAGAACCTGAAACGACAGCACGAAGAGAACTTGAAGAAGAAACAGGGTACACTTGTACTCATTTAGAACCACTTATTTCTTTTTATACATCTCCTGGTTTTGCAGATGAACTTGTTCATTTATTTCTTGCGGAAAATCTTGAAAAGCTTTCAGAGGCAGCAGAATTAGATGAGGATGAATTTGTTGAGGTGATGGAGGTAACACTAGAGGAAGCTGAAGAAATGATTGCAAATAAACGAATTTACGATGCGAAAACAGCCTACGCTGTTCAGTATTTACGATTAAAGCATACTGTGAAAAATTCAAGTAAATAATTATAAAACTAAAGGATGTTAGCACCTATGAACAGTTATTTTGCTGACTTACATATTCATATAGGACAAACAAATTCAGGAAAGCCAGTGAAAATTACTGCTTCAAGGTCACTTACCTTGGAAAACATATTAATTGAAGCAAGTGAACATAAAGGGATTGATATTGTAGGAATCATTGATTGTCATGTACCAGAAATCATTTTAACTCTCGAAAAACTTCTTGAGGATGGGAGTTGTGTTGAGTTAGAAGGTGGTGGCATACGATTTCAGCAAACAACACTAATTCTTGGAAGTGAGCTAGAAATTTATGATGAAAGCTGTAAAGGGCCAATTCATGTTTTAGTCTATTTTCCAACACTTCAAAAAATGAAAGAATTCTCAATCTGGCTTTCTAAAAGAGTAACCAACAACACATTAAGTTCACAAAGGATATATGAAACCGGAAAAACATTACAAACAGTTGTAAAAGAGCTAGACGGATTATTTATACCTGCACATATCTTCACACCGCATAAGAGCTTATATGGTAGTGGCGTATCTCAATCATTAAAGGAAGTTTTTAACCCAGATCAGTTTGATGCAGTAGAGCTAGGGCTAAGCTCTGATACAAAAATGGCGGATCAAATAGCTGAGTTACATACTTATCCTTTTTTAACGAATTCGGACGCTCACTCATTACCGAAAATTGGTCGTGAATATCAAAAGTTATTGTTAAATGATCCAAACTTTTTAGAATTAAAGAACGCATTGCGAAATGAAAATGGTCGTAGTATTGTAGCGAATTATGGATTGAATCCATATTTAGGAAAGTACTATGAAACAACATGTGAGAAGTGCGGACAAAAGCCTGAAATTGGTGCAACAATATGTGAAAGCTGTGGAAGTGAGAGATTCACAAAAGGGGTTTCTAAACGTTTGAAAGAGTTATCTAACGGACTCAAAAATAACAATCCCCGCCCACCTTATATCCATCAAGTGCCGCTTCAATTTATTCCAGGGCTTGGACCTAAAACACTTGAAAAGCTGAAAGATTTGTTTGGAACAGAAATGAATATTTTACACGAAGTACCTAGGACAGAGCTTCAAAAAGTTGTTTCGGAAAAAATAGCAGAATATATTGTTGCTGCAAGAGAAGGTCGATTACAGGTCAATTCGGGTGGGGGAGGAACGTATGGGAAAATAACGGGAATATAGGGGGAATTCCCCCTTTCATCAGGTATGTTGTTCAAATGTTTTAGCAAAAATAAATGTATCTCTAACATTTTTGCCGTCAACTGACATATCAGCAGAACGAAAAGTTCCCTCCAAAGTAAATCCAAGTTTAGTAGGGATTTTTCGGCTACGTTCATTTCTGGTGTCACACCTAATCTCTATTCTTCTAGCCTTTAGTTCGCTAGTAGCAAAATTGATAAGCCCCTCAACTGCTTCCGTTATATACCCTTGACCACTGTATCTAGTATCAATCCAGTACCCAATCTCAAAGCTTCTAACCTTCCAATTCATTCGATGAAGTCCAGTGCTGCCAATAAATTGCCCTGATTGGCGGTCAAATATGAGAATTCTTAGATCCTCTCTTAAAATAAATTGTGCAACAGCTTCTCGAATATTTTGTTCTGTTTCTTCGAGAGTTGGTTCTTTTTGCGCAAAGGGCATCCATTTTTTTAATTCAGGAAGAGATGCAATAATTGCCTCGTTTACTGCTTTTCCATCACCAGCTTTTGGAGCTCGAAGTAGTAAACGTTTTGTTGTGAATTCGGTAGGGAAATCTAGTAAAATAGGGTTCATTCTTGACACATCCTTTATATGGAATATTTTTTAGTAGTATATCCTAGTAAACTATAAAAGAAAACCATTTTTAAGTCATAGAAACTGGTTCCTCTCATATACTCTAGTAAGTGAAAAACGGGAGGAATTTTTACATGCAAAGACAACTGCCGATTAGTGCAACGATTAAACAGCATCTTAAAGAGCATTCTTCAATATATTTGTTTGTTTTTGTTTTATTTTTAATGGGAGTTATTTTTGGTGCCATTATTGTAAACAGTATGAACTTGAGTCAAAAAGAGGACCTTTATTATTATTTAAATCGATTTTTTGGACAAGTAGCAGAAGGAAAAGTGGCGAGTTCAGCAGACATGTTTCAACAAAGCTTTTTTCACAATCTAAAATATTTAGGATTAATGTGGATACTTGGAATTTCCATTATCGGTCTGCCGGTTATATTAGTTATGCTCTTTATTAAAGGGATGGTTGTAGGATTTACGGTAGGATTTTTAGTGAATCAGCTAGGATTAAAGGGGTTCTTGCTGTCATTTGTTACAGTGTTGCCACAAAATATTTTATTAATCCCTGCTTTTATTATCATGTGTTCTGTGGCCATATCGTTTACATTAAAAATGATCAAACAGCTATTTATGAAGAAAACAAACTCAATGGAAGCTCCGTTTTCTTTATTTATGAGATATGTATCTGTCTTTTTGTTTATAAGCATTCTAGCAGTCGTTGCATCAAGCTTTGAAGCGTATGCTTCTCCGTTTTTAATGAAAAATGTAGTGGAATTTGTTAGTAAATAATAATTATTATTATATAATAGACATTATTTTTATTACATTAAAATCATTTTAGTTGGACACTTTCCTTGCCAATGATATATAATGGTTTTGGGAACGCGGCGAGGGAGGAAAAGTGTTATGGAAAACCGCATTGATCGGATTAAAAAGCAGTTACATACTGCTAGCTATAAACTTACGCCACAACGTGAGGCAACAGTTCGGGTGTTGCTTGAGAATGAAGAAGATCATTTAAGTGCAGAGGATGTATATCTTTTAGTAAAAGAAAAAGCCCCCGAAATTGGACTAGCAACTGTATATCGAACATTGGAATTGTTAACTGAATTAAAAGTTGTTGATAAAATAAATTTTGGAGACGGTGTTTCCAGGTATGATCTTCGCAAAGAAGGAGCGGCGCATTTTCATCATCATCTAGTTTGTATTGAATGTGGGTCGGTTGCAGAAATTGAGGAAGATCTTTTAGAAGATGTTGAAGAAATTGTTGAGCGTGACTGGAAGTTTAAAATTAAAGATCATCGTCTAACTTTTCATGGCATTTGTGTAAAATGTCAAGAAAAAGAAGAAAATGAGGCAAAAGAAGAAAATCAAGAATAACCAACTAGTCTAACTTATTATAGTTAGGCTTTTTATTTTTAGTTATGTTATCATCTATAAAATCCCCAGCCCTCCTCAGTAAAATTGAGTTGCAGATCTAAAATGAAATAGTATGTATAAAGTTTGTCCTTTTTGGCATATCTTCTAATAATCACACAAAATAAATAGCAACGAAATTGAACGTGTGAAAAATATACTTATTGGAGGTTCCCATGATTCGCTGGATGAAAACGGTTGGGGATATGATAAAGGTATTTATCCTGTTTACTGGATTTACGATTTTATTCTATTATGCTATTATTTGGGTGAACTTAGAGTATCAAGAAATGCATCGCTATGATCAACCAGAAGGAGCAGCTTTAAAGGTAACAAACATGGTAAATAATGAAGAAGAAAGCTGGTATAATAGGCTAATGTTCTTTATTGATAATGGGGAGTAGAGATATTTGAAGGATCAAATTAAAGATTTTATCCACTACTTAATTGTAGAAAGAGGTTTATCAAACAATACAATTGTTTCATATGAACGAGACTTAAATAGCTATCAAAAGCACTTATCAGAGAAACAACATATTACTTCCTTTAATCAAGTAACCCGCCTTCATATTATTGAGTTTTTAAAAGAATTAAAGGAAACAGGAAAGTCAAGTAAAACAATTGCCAGACACACTGCATCTATTAGAAATTTCCACCAATTTTTGCTTAGAGAAAAGCAAGCAGACCAAGATCCATCGGTAATGATAGAATCTCCTCAGTTAGAGCGAAATCTTCCGAAGATTCTTTCACTAAAAGAGGTTGAAAAGCTACTTGATACCCCAAAATTAACAAATCCATTTGGCTATCGAGACAAAGCGATGCTTGAACTCTTATATGCAACAGGAATTCGGGTAAGTGAAATGATAAACTTAAATCTAGCTGATGTGCATCTGACAATGGGCTTTATTAGGTGCTACGGAAAGGGAAATAAAGAGCGAATTGTACCGATCGGCAGGACAGCGACGGAAGCTCTGATTGAATATATTGAAAAAGGTCGATCAAAATTAATAAGCGCTAAGCAACCAACTGACGCATTTTTTATTAATCACCATGGCAAAAGAATTTCTAGACAAGGCTTTTGGAAAAACTTAAAGAAAATTGCGCTTGAAGCCAATATTCAAAATGAATTAACTCCTCATACTTTACGACATTCGTTCGCAACACATCTTCTTGAAAATGGAGCAGATTTAAGAGCTGTCCAAGAAATGCTGGGACACGCTGATATATCAACAACGCAAATTTATACACATGTGACCAAAACAAGGCTAAAGGATGTTTATAAACAATTTCATCCACGTGCATAAAAAGCACCATCCATAAAAGGAGGTGCTTTTATTTTTGTTTTTTCTCGGGTTAGATTAGTAGAGTAGTTGTCAATACAGTTTGTTAAAGCTTATAATGGAAGAGAAGGTTCGGTTGTCAGACTTCTGACAAGTTGTTCCCGAGAATGGAATGTCATGATAAATGGAAAAGTAAAATAAGGTAATGTAAAGGAGGATATCAATGTCAAATTATACATATAAACGAGTATTTTTAATTGTCTTAGATTCGGTAGGGATCGGAGAAGCACCTGATGCAAAAGAATTTAATGACGTTGGTGCTGATACACTGGGACATATAGCAGAACATATGGGTGGCCTAACTATGCCTAATATGGCAAAACTGGGCTTAAGCAACATTCGAGAAATAAAGGGTATTCCAGTGCAAAATCAACCACTAGCTTACTACACAAAAATGCAGGAAGCCTCAAATGGTAAAGATACGATGACTGGACATTGGGAAATTATGGGTCTAAAAATAGAACAACCATTCCAAGTGTTTCCGGATGGATTTCCAGATGATTTGATTCAAGAACTAGAAGAGAAAACAGGGCGTAAGATAATCGGAAACAAACCTGCCTCTGGAACTGAAATTCTAGATGAACTTGGAGAAGAACATATGAAAACGGGTTCATTAATCGTCTACACATCTGCTGATTCTGTATTACAGATTGCAGCACATGAAGAAGTTGTCCCGCTAGAGGAATTGTACAATATATGTGAGATGGCTCGTCAAATGACCATGAATGACAAATATATGGTTGGTCGTATCATCGCACGTCCTTTCCTTGGTAAGCCTGGTGAATTTACTCGAACAGCGAATCGTCATGATTATGCACTGAAGCCTTTTGAGCGGACAGTTATGAATGAGCTTAAGGACAGTGGATATGATGTATTATCCATAGGGAAAATCGCTGATATTTATGATGGGGAAGGAATAACACAATCTCTTCGAACAAAGTCAAATATGGATGGTATGGATAAATTGAAAGACACGCTAAATATGGATTTTACAGGATTGAGCTTTTTAAACCTTGTAGATTTTGATGCTCTTTTCGGTCATAGACGGGATCCTGCAGGTTATGGTCAAGCACTTGAAGAATACGATAATAGACTTACAGAAGTACTAGAAAAATTAACTGATGATGATTTGTTGATTCTAACTGCAGACCATGGGAATGATCCTATTCACCACGGAACCGATCATACAAGGGAGTATGTTCC
>NZ_JBLUOI010000119.1:0-10799 GCF_048059995.1 Metabacillus sp. YM-086
CTTGTAAGATTACGAAGGTTTAAGAGTTGGATACCTCTTTTCTTATACGGTTCAATTTCTTCTTTATAGAATAATTCACATAAAAGATAGGCATCGACAGCGTCTGTTTTTACCTTTCTTAAACTTGCACTTCTTGCTCGATAAGAGATTAGGGGATTCACAATAATATAAATATATTGATGTTGCTCCAAAAATTGAATGACTGGAGATTGATAATGTCCTGTCGATTCTAAGATAACCGAAGGTTGTTTACCATCAGCTACTTTTTCAACCTCTTTTAAGAATACTAATAGAGCTTCGAAACCCTCTACTGTATGTTTTACACTAAAGCTTTTACGAAAAGGTTGTCCCTTATCCAAGAATGCATGTACCTGACTTTCACCTTTAGAAACATCCAGACCTATTACTGGATTCATCAATCATCTCCTCCTTAGAATTTAAGATTAGTCGGTTGTCCCTAGAGCTGCTTGTACTGTCATAGGTTCGCTTGTTAAACGGGATCTTTGTCCCAACCAGCCTGAAACATGATTATACAAGTAGGGAGTGAACAGTTTTGCGGACGGGATCATGTCCCACAAGCGCTTCGTTCTACTCCGACTACCGCTATAATAAAACTAAATAAAAAAAGTTCAACCAGTAAAACCTGGTTAAACTTATATTACGAACAAAGCGCTGTTCTTGAAAAAAGGGTTATAGTTTTTTTAAAAATACCTCAGGAAATGAGAAGCACACTTTGAAAAGGAAAAGGAAGTGTAAGTAGTTTCATTTATACTAAAGGAGTAGAATAGTTGAAAACCAATCAGAAAAAAGAGGATGAAAAATGGCATTGAATGACAGGGAAATGATGAATACTTCTTGAAAAAAAGTTGCAATACCTTTTTTAAGAGAACAAGGATTTAAAGGCTCATTACCTCACTTTAGAAGAAAGAATGAAACTAACATAGATTTAATTACTTTTCAATTTAACAAATGGGGAGGCTCATTTGTAGTTGAATTAGCGATTTGTACAATAGAAGGTATAGCAACACATTGGGGAGAGTACATTCCACCAAACAAAGTTACTGCCCATGATATAAACGAAAGATTTAGGTTAGGAGCCAAATCAATAGATGAAGACGGTATATGGTTTAATTTTGAAAATGCAAAATCAGTAGAAGATTTTGAGAAAGTTGCATCCATTGTTGTAGATTTATTAAATGTATCTGACCGTTCGTGGATTACCAAGTTCTTCAAGTAAATTGCTATCTTCAGCAATAGAAAGCGCTTTTAATGAATAAGGAAAAGCCTTATGTAAGTTAATGAATGATTGTTTAGAAGTGCTTGTAAAGTATTATCAATTCGTATTATCTTTTTCATGATGCCCTTCAGTTAATTTATGAACATAAAGTGGATAGTTTTATAGGAAATATTATAGACTTTTTTCTATATAGAGTGAGGCGATTACATGAAATATACTTGTCCTTGTTGTGGATATAAAACATTGGATGAAGAGCCAACAGATACATATGCAATTTGTAAAATATGCTTTTGGGAAGACGATGGTGTACAATTTCGAGATCCAGATTACCAGGGGGGAGCAAATGATGTTTCATTAAGGCAAGCACAAGAAAACTTTATTAAATTCGGTGCATGCTCAGAATTTTGTATTGATTCTGTTAGAAAACCAAGCCAGAATGATATAAAAGACCCTAATTGGAAACCTTTGTAGGAATTATTAGCACTCCAATGTTCGATCTTCCACAATAAAAGCGCTAGAGTAGAACATTAATGGACTGTAGCAGCAGTCTGTTTTTTATTTCATTATTTGTTATTGGGCAGGATAGTTTCAATTTAATGTTGAATCAATTTAGAAAAAGGAGTTGATTAATTTGGTAGGAGTATTAAAAAAACTTTATCTTCAATTTATAGCTTTGTTTTCAGTATTACTTTTATGTTCTTCAGCATTTGTTGATCCTCGGAGTTGGTGGAGTATACGTGAAATAACAGAGTTTAGTGCTGATGGTTTTTCATCACAATTTTCTTGGATAAAAATATCATGCTATGCCCTAATTGTTATAACTATAGTTGGTATACTAAACATACCTTTGGCAAAAAGAGCGTTTAAAACTATAATGAAACTTGGAGTGATAAAACTTCAATTGCTTTTAAATAATGTTAGAACTTTATTGAATTAATGAATTGAGAATGGGTGTTACTTATTTTTGTAAGATCCAAATTGAATGCTTTCTTTCTTCGACAATAAAAAGCGAGATTGTGAAACAACGTAGGTAGAATGATCAAACTTTTTTATAAAAACCAAACTTAAATCTGCTGGAGAAGAATCCATTTTGATCAATCTTTTTTCAAAATGGATTCTTTTTATTTATCGTAAAATATGGGTTTGCAAGGTATTTTTGATCAAACTTTATTTCAAAGCTACAGAAGGTATTGATTAAATTAAAATTGAAAACAGTATTTTGATTAACTAGATTATTTGTTGAAATGATTAATTTTAATCAAAAGCTGATATTAGGAAAAAGTTTTTCTTTATAATATGGGAATATTGACGTATAATTTAATGTAAATTGATAGAATCGTTAGGCGGAAGACGCATTTATCTCTTGGTATCAAGACTAAGAGATAGGTGCGTCTTTTTTTTGCTTAAGAAAGGAAGAGAAGATGGAATTTTTATCTGTTTATCCAAATTTAATTGAAATATTACTCCCTCCTCATAAAGGGGAGTGTGTCCTTTTATTTAGAAAGCAACTTGGATTAACTCAATCAGAATTAGCGGAAAGAGTAAATTTATCTAGAAGTGCGATTTCTAAAATGGAATCAGGAACGTCAGGTGTTAACGAAAAGGTATGGGAATACGTTACCAGGAATGTCTTTCAATCATTGCATAGTAATGAAAAGGTCTCATATATCGAATTTAGAGAAGTGTTAGAAAAAGTCTTTTTCTATAGTCAGAAAAAAGGTGTGAGTTAAAAGATGGATGTTATTATTGGCACTGGTAATGAACATTTAGATGCCATGATACAGGAGGATATAAAAAAATCTGGTATAGGTCATGTTGTTGCTATCGTTCCTACAAGAAGATCACTGGTGAAAAAAATAAATGAAGTATCTCCGGAAATGACTATTATAGGTGATGATTTATTAGGTGAAAGTAATAATCGTGGTGAGTCAGATGTTGAATGGGAAAATATTATAGAGGATATTAGGCGTTTTAGTTATAATTTGAGGATCGTTTTCTTCTGTGATCGATCTGAAGATGACTTATTTTTAGCAAAGCTAACCACTTTTAACATTACTGATATCTTTAACGAAGGTACATTTCCAAAAGATTATATCCAGCAGTTAAATCAAGAACCAAATTTCAAAAATATAATCCGCTTCAGGAATCAAGTTGAAAAAGCCACAGAAGATATGAAAAAAAAGAAAGTAGAAGAAGAGATAAAGGCTGCTGAAGAGATTATTGTTTCCGGTGTACGTCCGCAAGAAGGAAGAGTTGTTGAAAAGATTGTTCCGGTATATCAACAATTAATTGTACAACCTAAATTAATAGTGTTTGCTAGTGCGTTTGAGGGGGCTGGATCGTCCTCTATGGCTAAGTTATTTGCTGAACACCTTGCAACATTGAATCTTCATGTAGGTCTTGTAGAAAGCCCATATGCAGCTCCATATTGGTATGAAGCAATAGATGGAGAGGTTAGAGTAAAAGAAGATTGGAAAAGTTGGTTTTCAAGTATAGATAAAGACCAAGTTATTCGTAAGGGCAGCGATATAGAAGTTGAGAATGTTACGTATATCATAAAGGGACCTAACGACTTATTAGAAAAGTGGTCTTTATTAAAAACGGCTTATCTCATTGGATATGCACGTCAAATTCCTATAATCGTTTATGATATGTCTCATAATTTAACACATGAGCATGAAAGGGTTATCTTAAAGCAAGCAGACCATATATTCATTACTTCAACTTTTGATCCAGTGCGAGTGAATAGAAGCGTTGATGAGTATAGCGAGTTTAGAAAACAAATACCCCCTGAAAAGATTTCAATGATTTTAAACTACTCAACAAAAGACCTGCGTACAAAGTATGAAGATAAACTAAGGGATTCATTTTCAATTAATGGAGACGTCTACCATATACCATATGTTCATGAAATGACGACAGCTTTAATAAAAGGATGTTCCACATGGGAGCATATACCCGAAGATGATGAGTTTAAAAATGAACTAAAAAGCACGATGGCAATTCTTACAGAAAAAGTAGTAGGGAAAGAACTGCTTAGTAAATTATTACCAGAATCAAAGAGGAAGCGTTGGTCCTTTTTTAGTAAGAAATAGAGTGAAAATATATTAGAGGAAATATGCAAAAAAGAACTTATAAACATTGGTCTATAGGAGAACAAGAGCAACTTATTGAATTAATACAATATAGATTAAAGTATCACGAGATTGAATGGAGAAAGTTCAGTTTATTAGCTATTATCACACTTTATCTTCTTTATATATCTTTTTCATTTACCGCAATTGATTGAAATTTTGGTGGTATTGAAAGAGGTTTAAATAATTAATATTTTCTAAGCCATAGTAAAATCCTAAATAAGAATAAAAAATCAATATCTCTCATTATGTGAACAAAGAACCTCAAAAATATTTAAGAAATACCCTAAAAAGGTTAATCTATCAATATTGTATAAAATAATGCATAATCTATAAAAGTAACAAAGAGCCAACCCGTTGATATCATTGAGTTTGGCTCTTTTACTCGCTTCGTATTGTTGATGTTATGGTAACTAAAGATGTATATGATATACTCTTAGCTTTAATTTTCAACCAAATTGATTTTATCTTTATATTTTGCTTTTGCTTCCTTAATTAGTTTTTTAACACTTTTATCATCACCATTAAATTCTAATTCATCTGTTTCTAATGGAGCCTTACCATATACAGCACCTACAGGGATAAATGTTCCAGGATCAGAGCTACTTTCATCCATAAATAATATATAATGTTTACCTTTTTCCATAAGTTCATATCCATCTAAAGAATAATTAACCTTTTTTTTGCCATCACCAATAGTATCACTAGCAGCATTTTCTAATACAGAAATCACATCATTTTTAATAACTTCTTGACCAGAAGTATTTTTAATAACCTTCTTAACTTGAAAATTTGATATTGTATAGCCACCCATAATACCTTCATATCCATCTTCACCTACTACACCATCTTCTAGTATGGTAGGTTCCTCTTTATTTAATTTCTTCCCTATAACAATTAAAGTGGATTTATGCTCCATAGCTTCAACACTTTCAAACCCTTCATGTTTTCCGTGACCATAAAAAGACTGTTCAGTAACAGGTTCGTTATCTTTGTAAATATAAATACCACCAAAAAAGATTAGTGAAACTAAAATCGTTTTAATTAGAATCCCTTTGTATTTCATTTGAAAATTCCCCTCCTTAATATCTCGCTCGAATGCCAGACCAATCATCTGATACAGGATAAATACTATCTAGCCATTCTGGCCCCGATACCATAATTGAAGGAACATCATCTTCATGAGCTAATCCCAATGAATGTCCAACCTCATGTGCTGCCGTTTCTTTTTCTCGATCATCAGATAAAGGACCAAAATCAGCCCAGAAAGTTATGTTTGAATAATCACTAGTACTACAACGACATTCACTGACTTCTGTAGCATAGTCATTTGTATCAGTTGATGAATATTCGAATCTTATCGTAGCTTGTGATTTTGTGTATTTTTGACCATAAATCACAATCTCAGGTGCTGGATCCCAAGCAAAAACTCCATGTCTAGCATCGGTATTCCATGATCCTACCGAAGAACCAATGTAATAAGTTATTCCTTTAGGGTTAGGCACTTTATTTCCTAAAAATCCATATGCTTGTGCAGATATTGTAGTAAGTAAACACACAATAACCAATAAACTTGAGAAAACAAATTTCTTTTTCATAATATCCTCCTATTCTTAAATATCTAGTTAACTAATTTCTACAAAAAATGTTAAATTCCTCCTTTTATTCAAAATATTCAATCTATTAAGTTATTTGCCTTTATGGCATAACCAAATCTCAATAAAATTAATGCTGCAAAACAAAGAGCGAATTACTGTGTGTAACATAGAGAGTGAGAAGGGACAAGTTCTAGAAAGTCGGTTAAACCATTGGTATATATGGTTTTTTTGGTTACACCTAAGTTTTATGAATAAAACCACCATACAAACTGGTTTTGGTTGCCTTAATGGCAACCTTTTAGTCTTTAAGACATTAACGAAAAATTATGAAATACAGGTTTGCAAAACCAAAGGGCGAATTGCTATTAAATAATAGTGATAATAGAGAGGGTTTTTAAAAAGTGACTTGAAGAGTTGATATGACTAGGTTTGTTAAGGTTTTTAGGGTGTCACCTTTTTAAATAAATACAAATAAAAAAAGACCGTATCACTTTACAGATACGATCTAAAATCTTTATTAAAAAAACTTTGCAGGAAAACTTACCTTTTTACCATTTTGATCTTTAAGATTTTTTAAAGAGTGTTGAATTAATCTCATAGTAAGTTAGTATTACATGTATATAGTAGGTTATGAAGAAGATATACTTGCACTTTGAACAAAAATAGTTAAAGGTAAGTGTTGGCTTTTAGTAGTTAAATAACTTATTTGATCTAATAAAAAAAAGTAGTATAATAACCATATATTTATTTCTTATTGCTCAGATAGAGCCTTGCATTGAAGTTTTAAGCCCTATGGGTAGTATTTTCTCTTAGAGGAAGTCTGCCCATAGGGCTTTTTTGCGTTGTCATAAGGAATAAATCTTAGTTTAGTAGGGCGCTCACCTATTAAATTTTATTACACATTTTAGGAGGGATTTAAGTGAGCATAAAAATTAATCATTTAAAGGGTTTTTTACAAGTATTAGAAAGGGCAAAAGCTGTAGCATCTGATAAGAATGACGACATCAAATCTGGTGTATTAATTCAAGCTAAGGGAACATCTTTATCTATTAGAGGAATGGACGAAAATATTAGTTTACAGATTCAATCAAATGAACTAACAGAAGCAACCAAAGAAACATCTTTTTTGGTTCCGGCCTCGTTTTTTCAAGAATTGATGAAGAATTTACCTAAAGGAGATGTGAAATTAGTCAAAAAGGAATCGAAAAATGAAGTAAACATAGTAGTGGGGAAATCTCAGTTTAACATTGCAACTATGAATGGTGAAGATTACCCTGTAGTCGACGTGCTTCAAGAGGGTAATTCCTTTAAAATTGACGGTACTCTTTTTTCAGAAGGTCTCTCAGCTGTTAAACACGCAACATCAGAAAATGAAACAAGACCAATCCTAACAGGGGTACATATTGTTTCAAATGGTCAGTATTTAACTCTAATTGCAACAGATAGTCATAGGTTAGCTGCTAAAGCAGTTCCTTTACTTCAGGAAGCTACAGAATTGAAAAATACCGTCTTACCTAAAAAGTCGATTGATGAACTTATTCAAATTCTATCAAACGTCAAAGAATGCGAAATGATCATTCACGAAAATAGGATGACCATAAAGACAGATAATCTTACTTTTACCACAAGGCTTTTGGAGGGGACCTATCCAGACATTACTAAGCTAATTCCTAATGATTTTGAATGCCAGTCTAAGGTTAATAGGGAAGAGCTTATAAGAGCTTGTGATAGAGCAAAAATTTCCTTGAAGCCGGATAAAAAGAAAGTGGCGAAATTTCACTTTAAAAACTCTGAATTACCTGCATTAGATCTTATTTTTACAACTAGTATCTCTTCAGGAAAAGAGGAATTATTTTTAGCTGATTTAGAGGGAGAAATTACACTAAACCTTGATGTAGTTTACCTTAAGGATTCATTACAAAGTCTTACTAAGAGGGATGTACTAATTCAGTTTGCTGGAGTAATGAAACCCGTACTCATTAAGCCTGTCAGTGAAGATGCTGCACAATTTGCGCTTGTGTTACCAGTCCGTTAGGAAGAATTTAATACACTTACAAATCATCACGAGACTGTCGTGATTTTTTTATTGCACATTTTAGGAGGATGAACAATGAAAAGCCCATATTTAACAAGAACTAAAGAAGTCATAGCAATGAGTAGGTTAAAACGAAAAGTTGAAGCTTATAAGCGGATCTTTCAAGTAACTATGATGTAAAAGTTTCAAATAAAGATTTGAAGTCATTAGCAATACGTTAATAAGTGCTAATTACAAAAAATAGAAGTCATTAGAGAACTATTACGAATATGTAATAGTTCTCTATTAATAAAGAGGAGGAAAATATAAGAGAATTAAGAGATTCAGAGATATATAATCTTGTGCAAGCAATGACATTTTAAAGAAGTGATCGCGCTAAAAGTAAACAGGTGCACATATATGTTGAAAATTATAAAAATAAAGTTTTTTTTATTTGGCGATTTTTTTAATTATAATTGTTTAGATAAACAGTCCCGTGTTAAATGCAAAAAGTGTAATAACTTTATAAAAAAAGACAATACATAGAGAATTTTCTTTTTATTATTTTGTTGTTTAGTATTTTTTATTAAACTGGAGTCAAGCGTAAACCTAAAACCTAGTACTAGCTCTTCCTCTTCCTCGTCATATTCCCCTACATATAAACAAGATCTAGAAAAAATGTACGAGTAAGTTTTTCAGTAAAGTAATCAGTTCTTCATCTTTTGCTTTTAAAGAATCTTTTGGACTTAATTATAAAACAACAAATATTATTATGTAATTGTTAAGGAATAAATTGACCAAGCACTTTCAGAGTGATAGGTTGTAGTTGTAACTAAGAATTTAAAAGAATTCCCTTCTTTGAAGAGGGTGGGATGTGAAACATGAAGATACTGTAACTGTTAAAATAGGAAGGAATCTCTCGAGGATCTAATGAATAATTTAGACGGTTCATTTTTAGACTCATAAGCTATTTCTTTAGGTAGTATTTCCAATTATAACGAAAGCTTTATGAGTAACACTGGAGATGTTGCATTGTTAGTTCAAAGCGGGGATAGTGAGTGATTTAAACCAAGTGAAGATCATAAACCAAAACTTTGCAAAACTTATCATTGAATGTGATCAATTGGGTAGCAGCTATTTATGTTATACGTTGAATGAATCATACTCAATGAAAAGCAGATGGCTATCTCCATGCAATGAGTAATGTTCCAAAATTAAGTCCAGCGTTTTAAAAGAATTAGAAATCAAGTTACCAAGTATTGAGAAGCAGTGGATAATTGGAAAAGCATATTTCATTTTTAAAAAGCGTCAAGCTTTGGCAAAGAAACAAGTTGAACTCTTGAAGAGCAATGTTATTTAGAAGGATTAAAGCAATTAGATCAACAATAAAAAAGTGAGGAACGCAACATGGCTGAATTATACGCAAAATTATTTAGTGCTGCAGACAACCTGCGAAGCAAAATGGATGCATCAGAGTACAAAAACTACCTATTAGGATTAATCTTTTACAAGTACTTATCTGACAAGTTATTAGAAAAAGTAGTTGAAATAGCAGATGAATCGCAAGAAGAATACAATACACAAGAGAAGCAAACTCAATTGTATATGGATTTATTAGCAGATGAAGAGATAAAAAATGACTTGATTGAAACGTTAGTTGATACACTGGGCTATGATATTGAACGAAAGTATTTATTTAATGTATTAACTAATCAAGCGAAACAAAACACGTTTCAGTTGAATGACCTGAATAAAGCCTTTATTGATTTATCTACGAAATATGATCAATTTAATGGATTGTTTGATGATGTTGACTTGAAATCAAAAAAACTGGGATCCGATGATCAACAACGAAACATAACCATTACAGAAGTACTGAAGAAGCTAAATGATGTCGATGTCATTGGGCATAATGGCGACGTTATTGGGGATGCCTACGAGTTCTTAATTGGCCAATTTGCCTCAGAAGCTGGTAAAAAAGCTGGAGAATTCTATACACCTCATGAAGTATCTGACATGATGGCTCGTATTTCTGTAATTCGTCAAGAAGACAAAAAATTGTTTAGTGTATTTGACCCAACCATGGGATCAGGTTCCTTGATGTTGAATATTCGGAACTATATTAACCATTCAGAAAGTATAAAGTATCATGGACAAGAACTAAATACAACGACCTATAAGGTACTCAGCGCTTTAAGAAACTAGTGGGACAACATATTGTCTTTGTCGTGGATGAATGCCATCGAGCGTTAAGTGCAGAAGGAATGGAAGCGATAAAGGGATTCTTTCCAAACTCTACATGGTTTGGCTTTACAGGTACACCGATTTTTAATGAAAATAAAAAACAAGCTAAAGGTCAATTAGCTCGCACCACTCGTGACCAATATGGAGAAGTTTTACATACCTATACCATCAAGAATGCCTTAGATGATGGGGCTGTACTAGGATTTCAAGTAGAGCACGAAGATACGATTGAACCAACATCATTAAATAATCATATTTTTGCTTTTCTGCATCAAAGTGAAAAATACGCTCATTTTAGTGATGATGAAATAAATAACATTATCGATCAAATGGATGGAATGGAAAAGGAAGCATTTCTCGAACCAGCTTCTTTCGAAAGTGATGATCATATTCAAAAAGTCATTCATAAGATTTTTCGACCAGATAATGCTTATACCAAATTTGATTTCCAAAATGGCCGTCCGCAAAAGTCTGCCATTTTAACAACAAGTTCCATTGATATGGCGAAACGCTACTATCATGCAATAAAGGAAATGACTAAAGACCCGGAATGGTTGAAGAAAGAATTTGCT